>JAHHQY010000031.1 GCA_020026115.1 Actinobacillus sp.
ACCGAAAAATAAGAGAATTTTTCTAATTTTAGGCATATTGTCGTTGCACCTCTTTTTTATCTGGTAGATAATCACCCTCTTTTCTCAATTATTCTTAACCGCTTTTAGCGCAGGAGAAAACAGACACTACATAAAAAAGAGAATATAAAGCAGGAGATTTTATGCAAATTTACATTACGTTTAGCCTTTACCTCATGGTGATTTTGGGGATTGGTATTTACGCTTATCGCTCTACACAGAATTTTGACGACTATATTTTAGGTGGACGTAAAATGGGAAGTTTTGTGACCGCAATGTCTGCGGGCGCTTCCGATATGTCTGGCTGGTTACTTATGGGCTTACCTGGCGCAATTTTTATTTCAGGTTTATCAAAAGCTTGGATCGCCGTAGGTTTAGTGATTGGCGCGTATTTTAACTACCGCATTGTTGCAGGTCGTCTTCGCATTTTTACTGAAAATTATAATAACGCCCTAACCTTACCTGAATTTTTTGCTCAGCGTTTCCCCCATCAAAAGAAAACATTAAAAATTATATCTTCTTCTATTATTTTATTTTTCTTCACGATTTATTGCGCATCTGGCGTGGTCGCTGGAGCAAAATTATTCCAAAGTTTGTTAGGTATGGATTACGGCACAGCTCTTTGGCTTGGCGCATTTGCTACGATTATTTACACCTTTATTGGCGGATATTTAGCCGTTTCTTGGAGCGATACCATTCAAGCTTCATTGATGTTTTTTGCCTTATTGTTAGCCCCAATTATGGTGTTAGTGAATTTAAGTTGGAGCGAAATTAGCGTTGCTTTAACGGCAAAATCCCAAATAACTCATGTACCTTATTCTCATTGGTTGCATAATGTTTCTGGTATCGGGGTTATTTCTGCCCTAGCTTGGGGATTAGGTTATTTTGGTCAACCGCATATTCTTGCCCGTTTTATGGCGGCAGATTCCGTTCAATCATTACAAAACGCACGGAAAATTGGTATCACTTGGATGATTTTATGTTTAGGCGGTGCTGTTTCTGTGGGATATTTTGGTTTGGCTTATTTCACCGCAGAAAACATTCCTTTAGAACATCCTGAAACCGTTTTTATTGAATTATCTAAATTTTTATTTAATCCTTGGGTAGCAGGCGTGGTGCTTTCAGCCATTTTAGCCGCCGTGATGAGTACCCTTTCTGCACAGCTTTTAATGTCTTCTGCCGCGATTACAGAGGATTTCTACAAAGGCTTTTTACGCAAAAACGCGTCCAGTGCAGAACTTGTGTGGATTGGCCGAGCTATGGTGTTATTGATTGCACTTATCGCCATTTGGATTGCGCAAGATCCTGACTCAAAAGTGATGGGCTTAGTTTCTTATGCTTGGGCGGGCTTTGGTTCGGCTTTCGGCCCGATTATTATCATTTCCCTTTTCAACCGTAATATTAGTTCTAAAGCGGCTCTATTTGGTATGTTAGGCGGGGCCATTACGGTTGTTGCTTGGAAACCTTTAATGGAATATTGGGGTTGGGTTGATATTGCCCATTTATATGAAATTATTCCGGGCTTTTTAGTTTGTTCTTCTATTGCGGTGACGTCATCAATTTTCCACCCTGTGGATGAAGACGTAGCGAAAAAATTCGACCACGCCGTTGCCGAATTTAATCGTCGCACTTAAAACTGAAAACCTGAATTAAAAAAACTCGCGCCGAAATTTATCCTTTTTTTCGGTGCGAGTTTTATTTTTATCCCTGAAAAAGTTAAATAATTCGGCGCGATTGAGTGTAATGACGGCGGTAATACAGATTATTTAATTTAGACAGCGTTACGCCATTTGTTGTGGAAGAATGAATAAATTCCCCATTCCCTACATAAATGCCCACATGCGTATTACCTCGAAAAAACACTAAATCCCCTACGGCTAACTGTTGTTTCTTCACGGCTTTGCCTAAATGTTTTTGTTTGCTCGTCGTTCTTGGCAAGGGTTTGTTAAAAGCGTCGCTGTAAATACTTTGCACGAAAGCGGAACAATCCACACCGCGCTTTGTTGTGCCGCCATATTTATAACGCACACCTCGCCACTGCTGAAATTTTTCCATAATTTTATCGCGTTGAGAAACTTGTTTAGGGTCTTTGTGATAATTTGCCGTTGTGACATTGTCACTAGAACAAGCCGTTAAAAAAGTGAAGCATAAAAATAAACCGCCCCAGTTTAAGCGTCTTTTCATTTGTTCTCTCCGTTAAAATCTGCGCTATTTTACGCAAATATTTTCTTAAAACCTAATCATTTCGCTTACTTTTTCTGCTAAAACGAGCGGTTTTGTTAAAAAAATGTGTTTATTTATAAAATAAGATTGACAGAGAAAGGTCTTTTAAAGTATTTATAAACACGTTTCTTACACATTGTTTGGAAGTTAAATATGTTAAATGTTTTCGCAACCACTACGACCACCACTACCACCTTCTTAGGCAGGTGCGGGTTGCTATAAGCATTTTTCAAGCAAAGCCCGCCCTGAGTGCGGGTTTTTTTATACCTTTTTTCTTTTCAGGAGTATTTTATGAAAGTCTTAAAATTTGGTGGCAGTTCCCTTGCTAATGCAGATAAATTTATGCAAGTCGCTGATATTATTAACATGGCGCAAGCTGAAAATTCCGTTGCGGTTGTGCTTTCTGCACCAGCAAAAGTAACCAATCATTTAGTTGCACTATTGGAACATGCCCGTACTCCTGAACTTTACGCGCAACATAAACAAGCGATTTATGAAATTTTCATGGGGATTATTAGCGAGTTAAGCCAAAAACAAAAAGGCTTTGCGCAAGATGCCATGGTTCGTCGCTTACAAAAAGAATTGGCCGAAATTGATGAAATTTGTGCAAAAGAGCTTTCAGCAAAAGAACATGCGCAAGTTGCGGCCCGTGGCGAAATGCTCTCTATTGCCTTAATGTACGCTTTATTAGACGCGCAAAATCGCGCTGTGTTTGAAATTAAACCACAGCAACTTTTGCGTGCGGAAGGTCATTATTTAAGTGCGCAAGTTGATATCGCTCAAAGTTTACAACAAGCGAAAGCATTGAATTTACCGCAAGATGCGATTTTATTGATGGCAGGTTTTAGCGCAGGAAATCAACAAGATGAAGTTGTTTTACTCGGTCGTAACGGTTCGGATTATTCTGCCGCTTGTTTAGCCGCTTGCTTAGAAGCCGATGTTTGTGAAATTTGGACCGATGTGGACGGTATTTATACTTGCGATCCACGCCTTGTGCCTAATGCAAAATTATTATCCAGCCTTTCTTATTTAGAAGCGATGGAATTATCTTATTTCGGCGCGAAAGTCCTACATCCTCGCACTATCTCACCATTATTTAGCGCAAAAATTCCATGTTTAATTAAAAACACACAAAACCCGCAGGCGTTAGGCTCAAGCATTCACCATGAAGTTGAAAAAAATGGCGAAGTAAAAGGTATTACACATTTAGATAAATTAGCGATGTTCAACGTATCGGGCTCGGCTATGCAAGGCCAAGTGGGTATGGCCTCGCGCGTTTTCTCAGCCCTTTCTAAAGAAGGCGTATCCATTATTTTAATTACTCAATCTTCTTCGGAATACAGCATCAGCTTCTGTGTGCCGATGGACGCCGTGTCTTTAGCGAAAAACGCTTTGCAAGCAGAATTTGCCGAAGAATTAGCCCTACAACAATTAGATGAAATTGGTATTCAAGAAGATTTAGCCATTGTATCCGTGATTGGCGATGGTATGGTGCAAGCAAAAGGTGTGGCGGCTCGTTTCTTCTCGGCACTTTCACAAGCAGATATCAATATTATTGCGATTGCGCAAGGTGCTTCTGAACGTTCTATTTCCGCCGTTATTCCTGCTTGCCGTGCGATGGAAGCGGTAAAACAAATTCATCAACGCTTATTTGAACAACAGAAAAAAATCGACGTCTTTTTAGTCGGCGTAGGTGGCGTAGGTGCCGCATTGATGGCGCAAATTGGCCAACAAAAAACCTATTTAGCCAATAAAGGCATTGAGTTAAATGTCTGCGGTGTCGCCAACTCTCGTTATATGTTATTAAATGAAAACGGTATTGATTTTAGCCAATGGCAAAGTCAATTAACACAATCACAACGCCCTTTCGATTTACAAGAAATGTACGCATTTCGCGCTCAACATCATTTAGTTAACGCCGTTTTAGTTGACTGCACATCTTCTGATGCCGTTGCTGAAAGTTATGCCGATGCTTTAGCGGAAGGTTTCCATGTGGTGACACCAAACAAAAAAGCCAACACAAAATCTATGCAATATTACGCATTATTACGGGAAAATGCCTTCAAACATCAACGTAAATTCTTATACGATACCAATGTGGGCGCTGGCTTACCTGTGATTGAAAATTTACAAAATTTATTAGCAGCAGGCGATGAATTGATTCAATTTAACGGAATTTTATCAGGTTCACTTTCCTTTATTTTCGGTAAATTAGATGAAGGCTTAAGCCTTTCTCAAGCAACATTATTAGCAAAAGAAAAAGGCTTTACGGAACCCGATCCACGCGATGATTTATCTGGCCAAGATGTGGCACGTAAGTTATTGATTTTAGCCCGTGAATGCGGTTTAAATTTAGAATTAGCGGATATTCAAGTAGACAGCGTATTACCGCAAGGCTTTACACAAGGGCTTTCTAGCGCTGAATTTTTAGAATTATTACCGGCTCTTGATGAAAGTTTCCAAGAAAAAATGGCCAAAGCAAAAGCTCATGGTGCCGTTTTACGTTATGTTGGACAAATTAAAGATGGAAAATGCCGAGTATCTATTCAAGAAGTCGAAGAAAATGATCCATTATTTAAAGTAAAAGATGGCGAAAATGCCCTTGCTTTTTACACAAAATTTTACCAACCTATTCCACTTTTATTGCGTGGTTACGGCGCGGGAAATGCGGTAACAGCCGCAGGTGTTTTTGCGGATATTTTACGCACATTACAACAATAAGGAGAAAAAATGTTACGCATTTATGCCCCAGCGACCAGTGCTAATTTAAATGTCGGTTTTGATAGTTTAGGTGTGGCGCTTTCCCCCATTGATGGGCAACGTTTAGGCGATGTGGTGCAAATTGATGAACGGGATTCAGATTTTGCCTTCCGTGCCGTAGGTCAATTTACCCACGCTTTACCACAGAATATGCAAGATAACTTATGTTATTTAGCCTATCAGCTTTTTGCTGAACGTTTAAAAGCCCAAGGGAAAAACGTGAAACCTTTAGAATTAACGCTTGAAAAAAATATGCCTATTGGCTCAGGCTTAGGCTCAAGTGCTTGCTCTATTGTGGCGACTTTAGTGGCTTTAAATGAATTTCACGACAAACCTTTTAGCCAAGAAGCGTTGTTAAAACTTATGGGCGAATTAGAAGGTCGCGTTTCTGGTGATGTGCATTATGATAACGTCGCACCGAGCTTTTTAGGTGGTATGCAATTAATGGCACTCGCACCGAAAATTTGCCAGCCTCTTCCACTTTTCAAACATTGGTATTGGGTTTTAGCCTATTCAGGGATTTGTGTGCCAACGGCCGATGCGCGTCGTATTTTGCCAAGCCAATATGATAAAAGCACTTGTATTCAACAAGCACGCGCTTTTGCGAATTTTGTGCAGGCTTGTTACACCCAAGATGAAGCGCAGGCAACGAATGCTCTGCAAGATTTACTCGCAGAACCTTATCGTCAACATTTATTACCAAACTTTGCTGAAACAAAAGCAAAACTTTTAGAAGAAAACGCTCTTATGGCAGGCATTTCAGGTTCAGGCCCGACAATGTTTGCTATTGCGGATAGTTTAGAAAAAGCGCAAGCTTGCGCGCAAATTTTCCAACAACATTATTTACAAAATGAAAACGGCTTTGTGCATATTTGCCAAGCTAACGAACAAGGCGCACAAGCCATTTAAAAGGAACATATTATGCAGTTTTATAACATTAAGCACCCTGAAGAAAAAGTCAGTTTTAAACAAGCCTTAACTCAAGGTTTAGGACGCGACCAAGGTTTATTTTTCCCGGAAACTTTACCGCATTTTGCCGATATTGACGCCGTTCTTGCTCTGCCTTTTTTAGCGCGCTGTGAAAAAATCTTTCAAGCGTTTTTAAGCGATGATTTAAATTCTGAACAAATTCAACAAATGGTGCAAAAGGCGTTTAATTTCCCGTTAAACATCACTAAAGTTAATGAAAATAGCTATGCTTTAGAGCTTTTCCACGGACCTACTTTAGCGTTTAAAGATTTTGGCGCACGTTTTATGGCTCAAGCTTTAAATCAATGTCAAGACGATAAAAAAATTACTATTTTAACCGCAACTTCAGGCGATACTGGTGCTGCCGTTGCTCATGCTTTTTATGGTTTAGAGAATATTGATGTGGTTGTTTTATATCCGAAAGGAAAAATTAGCCCATTACAAGAAAAATTATTCTGCACCTTAGGCAAAAATATTCGCACTGTGGCCATCAATGGCGATTTCGATGCTTGCCAAGCCTTAGTTAAACAAGCCTTTGATGACAAACACTTGCGTGAAGAAATTGGCTTAAACTCAGCAAACTCTATCAATATTAGCCGATTATTAGCACAGATTTGCTATTACTTTGAAGCGGTTGCGCAACTTCCTAAAAACGAACGCGAAAATGTCGTCTTTAGCGTGCCAAGTGGTAATTTTGGTAATTTAACCGCAGGCTTAATTGCTAAAGCTATGGGCTTACCGGCTCGCTTTATTGCCGCAACAAATGAAAACGACACCGTGCCACGCTATTTATTAAGTGGAAACTGGCAACCGAATGAAACTGTCGCCACTTTATCTAATGCAATGGACGTAAGCCGACCAAACAACTGGCCTCGTATTGAAGAATTATTCCAACGTAAAAATTGGCCATTAAGCGATTTACATTCAGGTATGCTTTCTGATGAAGAAACAGAAAAAACCTTACAAAAAATGAATCAACAAGGTTACCTTTGCGAACCGCATGGTGCGATTGCTTTTGAGATTTTACAACAAGATTTAAAGGCTCAAGAAACAGGAATTTTCTTATGTACCGCTCACCCTGCGAAATTTAAAGAAAGCGTTGAGCGCATTTTAGCTTGCGACTTACCGTTACCTGAAAATCTCGCTAAATACGCGGATAAACCTCTGCTTTCCACCAACATGGACGCAGATTTTGCCCAACTTAAAGCGTACTTATTAAAATAACCCACCAACAAAAACTCGCGCCGAAAAAAAGGAAAATTTCGGCGCGAGTGCTTTTTTTATTTTTATTCTTTTGCGTGTTTGCTTTTACTGGCTTTCAATTTCAGCAATAACACGACAACTTAAACCTGTTTTTTCAGCGTCATCTAACCACATGGTATAAATTGTCATCGGCTTTTCGTTAAGCTTATTCAAATTCGTTAGATTTTCAATCACATAAATTCCCTTTTCTTCGCATTTTCTATCCGCATCTTCATGCTCTTGGTGTTGACGAATACCTGGTGAATCCAAACCAATAAATCTTATTTTCTTTTCCCAAAGCAAATGAATCAGCTCATGAGATAACTGCGGATGCGGATTAAAATAGGCTTTTTCGCCATAGGCATATTTTTCTATCTGTCCCGTTCTAAATAAAACAAAAGCATTTTCACAAAGACGTGATAAATCAATATGTTCTGGAAAGACTTCTGGAATATCTCGCACATCAAAAAGTACACCTTCAGATTTAAAATACGCCAAAGGAATCGGTGTTTTTTGATAGGTATCTAAATGTGTACCAATATGCCCCATAGCGATATGCGGATTATCTTGTGCTTTTGCCCAAGCGATCAAAGGACTATCCATGGAAACTTGAGTCGTTAAATCTATATACATAAATCCCCCTTAATTTTAAAGCGTTTATTTTAACAAAGCTGACATATTGAAGAAAATCTTCTTTGTAACCAGTGTGGCTTATACATTTATACATTGATTGACGTCTCCTTTATCAGCAAATTTTAAACGAGCCATTGTTACGTCATCTTTTAGAATAAATCTAATGCGAGATTTTAGTTAATTCTGATCACTCAGTGCCTGAACAGAACTTCCAACTGTGCGTAAACCACCCATAGCGCCACCAACGGATGTACGATTACTAAAGAAATTGCTAAATGATGACTCATCAAGTATTCTTACCCCCAAAAAAAGTGAGGTTCCATGTTTTTTCGTTCTCTAGTTAATTTCATCTCAAGCGTTTTTGATTTATGCATTAAACTCGTTGGTTTGTTTCTCGTTTACCTTGTGTTCTCTTACTGGCAAGACATGTCAATTTTTGGGAAATTTGTTGTCGAATTCTTTATTTTTTTGACTATTCTCGGAACTATTCAAACGTTCATTGAAAAGATGAAAAAATAGTGTAAAAAAGGCATTTAAACCCCTTTTAAAGGCCATGAAAAAAGTTTGGCTGGTAAGCGCTTGATATGATGTTAATGGGACGTTGTTCTTTATTAGAAGAAAGCAAATTCGCATTCTTTTATGTTGGTAAGATCTTTTTCTTCCTAAATATTTTCCCTAAAGATTGAAGCAAAAAAAAATCCCACGTTTTGTGGGATTTTTAATGGTTTGTTAGGTTTTATTAACCCACGCGACTGCCCGCTTTTGCCGGTGCGTCAACATCTAATAAGAATAAATCTTCACCGCCAGTCCCCGCTGAAAGGATCATACCTTCAGAAAGACCGAATTTCATTTTACGAGGGGCTAAGTTCGCAACAAAAATCACCTTACGGCCAACTAATTTTTCAGGTTCAGGATAAGCCGATTTAATACCCGAGAAAATTTGGCGAGTTTCACCATGACCAACATCTAAAATAAATTTCAGTAATTTTTTACTTTCCGCTAAAGCTTCACAAGATAATACCACGCCAACACGCATATCAATTTTAGCGAAATCATCAATGCTAATTTCTTCAGCGATAGGCTCTACTTGCACAGGTTTCGCTTCTTTTTTCACTTTTGGCGCAAGGTTGGCATTTTCTTTTTTGCTTGCTTCAATCATCGCTTCAATTTTTTTACCATCTAAACGTTGGAATAAGGCTTTAAATGGCGCAATTTCATGACCTAATAATGGCTGAGTTAAAGTTTCCCAAGTGAGTTCGTTTTGTAAAAATGCTTCACTGCGTTCAGCTAATTGCGGTAAAACAGGTTTTAAGTAACCCATTAAAACACGGAATAATTGAATACCCATCGAGCAAACTTGTTGTAGTTGCTCATCAGCATTTTCTTGTTTTGCAATAACCCATGGCGCTTTATCGTCAATATATTTATTCGCTTTATCCGCTAAGGCCATAATTTCACGAATGGCTTTACCGTATTCGCGATTTTCATAAAAGTCTGCGATTTGTTGGTTTTTTGCACAAACTTCAGCAAATAAGGCTTCATCTTCTAAGGTTTCAGCTAATTTGCCATTAAAGCGTTTTTGAATAAAACCCGCATTACGAGAAGCTAAGTTTACAAACTTATTCACTACATCGGTATTTACGCGTTGAGCAAAGTCTTCTAAATTTAAATCAATATCATCAATACGAGCGCTTGATTTTGCCGCATAGTAATAACGTAAATATTCTGGGTCTAAATGGTCTAAATAGGTTTTCGCTTGAATAAAAGTACCGCGCGATTTAGACATTTTCGCACCATCTACGGTGACATAACCATGCACAAAAACACTACTTGGTTTGCGTAAATCCGCACCTTCTAACATAGCCGGCCAGAATAGGCTGTGGAAATACACAATATCTTTCCCAATAAAGTGATAAAGTTCAGCGGAACTTTCTTTTTGCCAGAATTCATTAAAATCAATGTGAGGATTTTTTTCGCAAAGATTTTTAAAACTTGCCATATAGCCAATTGGTGCATCTAACCAAACGTAGAAATATTTATTTTCTGTTTCAGGAATTTGGAAACCAAAATAAGGTGCGTCACGGGAAATATCCCATTGTTGTAAACCGCTTTCAAACCATTCGCGCATTTTATTGGCCACTTCTTGTGGTAAAGAGCCGGATTCAATCCATTCTTGCAACATACCTTCAAAAGCAGGTAAATCAAAGAAATAATGTTCACTTTCACGCAAAATTGGTGTTGCACCCGAAACGGTTGATTTTGGTTCAATGAGTTCTGTTGGGCTGTATGTTGCCGAGCAAACTTCGCAGTTATCGCCGTATTGGTCTTGCGCTTTACATTTAGGGCAAGTGCCTTTTACAAAACGGTCTGGCAAGAACATATTTTTTTCAGGGTCAAATAATTGTGAAATGGTGCGTTGTTGAATGTAGCCTTTATTTTTCAAACGTAAGTAAATGTTTTGTGCTAATTCTTTATTTTCCGCACTATGAGTTGAATAGTAGTTATCAAAGCTAATATTAAAACCTGCGAAATCCGCCATATGTTTTTCACGCACGTTTGCGATCATTTCTTCTGGCGTAATCCCCATTTCGTTCGCTTTTAACATAATTGGCGTGCCGTGGGCATCGTCTGCACATACAAAATAGGCTTGGTTGCCACGCATACGTTGAAAACGCACCCAAATATCCGCTTGAATATGTTCTAACATATGTCCTAAATGGATTGGGCCATTTGCATAAGGTAATGCACAGGTTACTAGCATTTTTCTTGCCGTTTGAGTCATTCGATATCTCTCTTGTTTCAAGTTAAATTAAAGTGCAAAATTCTAGCATAAATTTTTAAAACTCGGCGAATTTAAAAAAATTATTTCTCTCTTGCTTAGGCTTTAAACAAAAAATCGCTTCGCACCGAAATTTTTCCTCTCTTTTAGCGCTTTTCGCAAGGATTTAAGAAAAACTTACTAAAAATTAAGCAATTAAAATAAAATTTTAAAAAAATACTTGCGAGAAAATAAAGTCGTGATAATATCAGCGCCATTCTGTTTTAGCGCATTAAGCGTCATTAATTTTAGATAGAGATTTACAATGTACGAAGCCTTACTTATTAGTTATTTAGTTATCGCAGTTATCCTAATTGGTTTTATTCTTGTTCAACAAGGTAAAGGTGCAAGTATGGGTGCGTCATTCGGTAACGGTGCTTCAGGTACAATCTTTGGTTCACGCGGTGCAGGTAACTTCTTATCTCACACCACTGCGGTATTAGCGACAGGTTTTTTCTTAATTAGCATTGTTTTAGGTAACCTAAATTCTCACCACGAAAAAACAAACACAAGTTCTTTTGAAAACTTAGAACAAGTGGCAGAACAAGTTCAAGAACAAGCTAAACAAAATAACACAGATATCCCGCAATAATCACGGGATAACAAATAACCCAAGTGCTCTGATGGTGGAATTGGTAGACACGCTATCTTGAGGGGGTAGTGCCTGTTAGGCGTGCGAGTTCAAGTCTCGCTCAGAGCACCATTTCTTTTATCTTCTTTACTTCTCTTACTTAATTTCCTTATTCCCTACTTTTCCTTTAGGTTCATCTTCTTTAAGTTCATAAGCTCATCTGAAACACTCATTTGTATTTTTATTTTTTCCTTCTTTTTCGCATTCGTTTTTACCTTTTATAAACCCCATACTGCCCTATTTTATCCTTAATTGCCTAAACCAATTTTTCGGTGCGAAGTTTCTTTTTTATCTTTTTTTAAGATAAAAAAAAGCGGATTTTTATAACCCGCTTTTAAATTTTTTATTTGCTCTTAATAAGACGTTGAAATAATTTCCGCCAATTCCACCGCCATCAATGCAATATCAAAGCGTTGATCATCTGCCACGCTCCAATAGCTTAAGCGATTGTTTTCTAATGAAATATTACTAATATGAAGTTGTGCATTTTGCTCTTCATTTTCACTCGCACCTAAACCTACTGGCGTTAGCGTATTTTCTAATTGCACATCTAAAAATTGTTGGCTTTTCCATTCATCAAAAGGATTTAATTCTGTTTCAAAAGAACTATTTAATGTCACCATTTGAGCTAAACCATAAAAAACGGGCGCTTGAATTTGATGAAAAGTAATATCGTTTAAATTTGGAAATAAACGTTGTAATTGTGAGGCTAAATTCGCTTTTACTTGCGGAAAAACATCAAACGCTAAACGTTTTTGATCTTCTTCTAAAGGCATACCATTTAAAAGACGAGCGGTCTGCCCTGCTAATTCCGCTACGCCGTGACTATTTTGATAAGACGCCGGCAAAATAGAGCTGATCATCACTTGATTTAACATCGAATTTTGCACGAGTTTTGCTAAGCTAAGCGCCACTTGCGTAACTTGTGCATCCGGTAATGACACAATATTACGCGTGCGAATTTGTTCAATATCTTCGTTGTTGACACTTGGTACAACCAAAGCAACATCAGGTAAATTAGCGCATAAGCCTAACATATCAATGACAATACAACCTGCATTGGCGGCTTGCACAATATAAGAGGCTTGTTCAAGTTGACCTGCAAAAAAGACATAATCAAAATCGCTCCAGATAACTTCCCCAACAGGAATTTCTGCAACCGCTTTTTTATTAAAACGTAAATCTTCTTCTTCGCCAAACTCACTAAAAGTCACCGCACTTAAATGCTCAATTTTTTCTGCAAACCCATGTAATTCTAAAGTTTGAACTAATTTTTCCGCTAAAGCATACTCACTGGCAATTGCAATTCGTAACATAATTTTCTCCTGTAAATTTGCCTTTTATTCAGGCATAAAAAAAGTGCGCTTGGTTGCGCACTTTCTAGTTATTTCTTAACGAGTCGCCGCAATCTTATCTAGCACACCGTTAATATATTTATGACTATCTTCTGCACCAAAAGCTTTCGCAACTTCAATTGCTTCATTTATCACAACTTTATAAGGTACATCACGTTCGAATAATAATTCGTAGGTGGCTAAACGTAATACCGCGCGTTCGATAGGATCTAACTCGGCTAATTGACGATCTAAAGCGGGAATTAAAGCATTATCTACAGCTTCAATTTGCATAACCGTTTGACGGAAAAGACGACGGAAATAAGGTAAATCCGCCCCTTTTGTTTCTTCTGCATTATCCGTTAAAAAGGCAATTTCTACTTGTTCTACGCTATTTTGTGCTACATCCCATGCATACATGGTTTGAGTTGCACATTCACGCGCGCGACGACGTGCTGAGGGTTTTCTTACTTGTTGTTCTGTCATATTTCTTGCCATTATTCTGCATCAATTGCAGCTAATAAATTTACCATTTCTAAGACAGCAAGTGCAGCTTCACCGCCTTTGTTACCCATTTTAGTGCCGGCACGTTCAATAGATTGTTCGATACTTTCTGTGGTTAATACGCCGAAAGCAACAGGAACTTCAGTTTCCATCATAACGCGACCAAAACCATTACCCGCTTCGCCTGCAACATATTCAAAGTGTGCAGTACCGCCACGAATTACTGTACCTAAACCTACGATACCGTCAAATTTACCGCTTTTTGCTAAGCGTTTTGCAACTAATGGTAATTCATAAGCCCCTGGCGCACGAACAACAGTAATGTTTTCGTCTTTTACTTGACCGAAACGTTTTAAGGTGTCGATGGCACCTTCTAATAAACTTTCGTTGATGAAACTGTTAAAACGCGCAATAACGATAGCGATTTTTGCATTAGGTGCGGCGATTTGACCTTCTAAAACTTTCATTTGTAATCCTTTTGTTATAGGTAAAGAAATATTAAATTCGAATGGGCGCAGATTTTAGCACAGATTCACAAGATCTCACAACGTGCGCCGACAATTTTACTTATTTTAATTGCTGAATTTTTGCAATGACATTACTGGTGGAACAACCATTTTCAAAATTGAGTACCTGAACTTCACCACCATTTGCCCAAACTTCTTGGCTACCGGCAATCTCTTCAGGTTTATAGTCGCCCCCTTTTACTAATAAATCGGGCAAGATTTCAGCAATTAAACGCTGTGGCGTATCTTCGGCAAAAGGTACAACCCAGTCTACGGAAGCTAAGCCTGCAAGCACAGCCATACGAGCGTTTAAATCATTAATTGGTCGCGTTTCCCCTTTCAAACGTTTTACGGAAAGATCGGTATTTACCGCAACAATTAAACGGTCGCCCAATTTACGTGCGTTTTCTAAATAAGACACATGCCCTGGATGTAAAATATCAAAACAACCATTGGTCATAACAATTTTTTCACCGCGTGCTTTGGCTAAAGCTACGGCATTTTTTAATTCCGCTTCGTCCATAACGCCGAAACCTTGCACATTGCGCTGATGAATGGCATTTTCCAATTCCACCGTTGAAACTGTTGACGTTCCTAATTTGCCAACAACAATTCCCGCTGCAACGTTGGCTAAATAACAGGCTTCTTCAAAACTGCGTCCATCGGCTAAGGCGGTGCCAAGTACACTAATGACCGTATCGCCTGCGCCCGTTACATCAAAGACTTCTTTTGCGACCGTCGCTAAATGGAACGGATCTTGATTAGGTCGTAATAAGGTCATACCTTTTTCTGAACGGGTCACCAATAAAGCGGTTAATTCAAATTTTTCAATTAACGCTAACCCTTTTTCTGCAATTTCTTCTTCGGTTTCACAAGGCCCCACCACCGCTTCAAATTCAGACATATTCGGCGTTAGTAAAGTAGCACCACGATAGCGTTCAAAATCCGTGCCTTTCGGGTCAATTAAAACCGGCACATTTTCGGCGCGAGCTAGTTTTATCATCGCTTGTACTTGATTTAATGTCCCTTTGCCGTAATCCGATAAAATCAATGCACCATATTGTGCTAAGTGACATTGTAACGTGGCGAGCAAGGCGTCACTTGCTACATTATGAAAGTTTTCTTCGAAATCTAGGCGTAATAATTGCTGATGACGCGATAAAATGCGCAATTTCGTGATCGTCGGGTGAGTTTTTAACGCGGTAAAATTACAATGAATTTTTTCATTTTGCAGTAATTTTATTAAACTTGAGCCGGCTTCATCTGCGCCAATAAAACCGTGTAATTCCACAGGCACATTTAAGGAAGCGATATTCATTGCTACGTTAGCAGCACCGCCTGCACGTTCTTCATTTTCTTGCACGCGCACAACAGGAACGGGCGCTTCTGGAGAAATTCGATTTGTCGCGCCAAACCAATAACGGTCAAGCATCACATCGCCAAGTACCAACACTTTGGCCTTAGGGAATTGCGTAGAATAAGAATTCATGATTTTTCTCTATTAAATTGATAAAAACAGCGCGAAGTGTACCACAGACTAGCAAGGCTTGAATAATTTTTCCGTTGCGACTTGCTTAGTTTTGGAAAATTTTCGGTGCGAATGCCCTTTTTTTAGCATTTTTTCTGTTGTTTTCTAAGCGTTAGAAAACTTCCCCCGTTGCTTTTCTGTCCTTGCCCTTGTAAAATCGCCGAAATGAACGAACGTTCAGCAAAAACTCGCCTTAATGGGCAATTTTCCCCGTTTTTCACTGGTAACTATTTGGAAAAGGCAATAAAATTAAACCGCAGGCGTTGAAAGTCGGACTCTGTTTCCGATTTCCCTCTTTAAAATGAAAAAAGGAATAACAAAGATGAAACTGAATAAAATTGCACTGACCATCGCCATTTCAAGCTTACTGGCGAGTTGCGCGAACCTTGACGACTCCCATAATCAAAGCGAAAAAACCTTTCAAGAATATGCGCAAATTACCCAACAATTTAAATTAACTCAAGATTGGTGGACATTGTATCAAGACCCTGAACTTAACCAATTAGTTGATTTAGCACTAAAAAACAATAAAGATTTAGCGAAATCTGCTATTGCGGTTAATCTGGCTTTATACAAAGCAAATTTAGTTAGTGAAAGTTTAGTCCCTAATTTTGTAGGAAGCACAACGTCAAAAGCGGGTAAAAATATTAAAGTTGGTGGTTCTTCACAAATTAGCCACAATGCAACTTTACAAGTAGGTTATACCTTAGACCTTTGGGGAAAATTACATAATCAAACATCCGCAGCGAGATGGGCGCATTCTGCAAGTGTAGAAGATTTACACGCAGCGAAATTAGCCTTAATTAACGGTGTCGTGACGGCGTATTATCAATTAGCTTATTTACAAGAAGCCATTCAAATTACGGAACAAACCGTTGAAGATTATCGCCAAATCAATCGCATTATGTTGAATAAAAAGGCGCAAGGTATTGTCGATGGCGCTAGCACGAACCAAACGCAACAAGCGGTACTTAATGCAGAAAACAGCTTAAGCCAATTAAAAAATTCCCAAAAAGTCACTCAAGGTATGTTGCGTAATTTATTAAATTTAAAACCAAGTGACCCACTGCCGGTTAAATTGCCGAATTTATTAACAACAAATATCGCAGGCGTGAATTTAGATGTTCCGCTTTCTGTGATTGCAAACCGTCCTGATGTCAAAGGCAAACTTTTCCGCTTACATAGCGCCTTTAAAGATGCCAAAGCCACACAAAAAAGTTGGTTCCCAAGCGTTACGCTTGGTGGCAGTTTATCTTCCACGGGCAATAAAGTCGGCAACAGTACCCATACGCCACTTGCAGGCGGTGTGCTTACGATTGATTTACCTTTCTTAAGTTGGAATACCGTGCGTTGGAATGTGAAAGTTTCAGAAGCCCAATACAATTTAGCTAAACTTAATTTTGAACAAAACATTACCTCAGCTTTAAATGAAATTGATAAAAACTACTTCGCTTATCAAGAAGCACAAAAACAATTTATCAATGAAGAAGGTATTTATAAATCCGCATCTTATATGGCGAATTATTACAAAAATCGCTATAACGCGGGGGTGACGGAATTACGTGATTGGCTCAGTGCTAAAAATACTGAAAATGCAAGTAAACTGGCTCTGCTTTCCGCGAAAAATAACTTAATTCAAAGTGAAAATGCCGTTTACAGTGCAATGGGCGGTTATTATTCTAAATAAGCCTTTGCTTTTTTACTTTTTATTCGCACCGAAATTTGGACGAAAAAAAACGCTGAATCTAAAAAGTTCAGCGTTTTTTTTATTCGATTTATTCATCAGAGATTGGCACAATTTTCGTTGCATGAGAGCCTTTTTCACCATGCACCGCTTCAAATTGCACTTTTTGTCCTGCTTTTAAAGAACGATAGCCATCCATTTCAATCACAGAATAATGCGCAAAAATATCATCTTGCGTCCCCTCTGCTGCAATAAAACCAAAACCTTTCGCATTATTAAACCATTTAACAACACCAACTTCCATAATTTGCACCTCTTGTGGTTTAAGGTCTACTTCTGTGCATTTGAGTAGACGGATGAACATAATAAGGTCAAACCTTATTGCTAAAAACGCTAAGATTTTCAATAAGCTCAACTTTTTTTGCAATAGTTCGTTTTTAAAAATGCCACAGAGATCACAAATTTCAGTGAAAATTTTCTATTTTTGTGAAGTAGTTCACAAAGTCATCAAATAGGTTTTATTTATTTCAACTTATAAAGCGGAAAAAGCTTGTTTAAAGGTTTCTTGATGAGCGAGTAAATCGGCTTTCGTTAAAGCAAAAACGCCTAATCCCCCATTTTTTAATTCCACCCATTTAAATGGCACTTCAGGGAAATCTTCTACTAATTGCAACATACTGTTCCCGACTTCACAAACTAAAACGCCGTTATCAGTTAAATAATCTGCGCAGTTTGCTAAAATTTCTTTTGTAATACTTAAGCCATCAACCCCTGAACCTAATGCAATTTCAGGCTCAATATGAAATTCTTCCGGCATATCCGCTAAATCTTCTGCATCCACATAAGGCGGATTTGTAACGATTAAATCATATTGATCGGTTAATAAATTACGGAATAAATTGGATTGCAACGGAAATACGCGATCATTTAAGGCGTAATTTTCAATATTCATTTCCGCAACATTTAAAGCATCGGCTGAAATATCCACCGCATCGACTTCTGCAGAAGGGAAAGCCATAGCGCAAGCAATCGCAATACAGCCACTTCCTGTACACATATCTAAAATACGCGTTGGCTCTTTTTCGACTAATCCTTTAAATTTATCTTCAATTAAAGCACAAATAGGTGAACGAGGCACAATAACACGCTCATCAACATAAAATTCTAAGCCACAGAACCAAGCTTTATTCGTTAAATAAGCCACTGGGACACGTTGTGAAATTCGTTCAATAACAAGTTGAATCAATTGATGTTTTTCAGACTTAGTTAAACGCGCATTAAACAACGTTTCTGGCGTATCTAAAGGTAAAGAAAGGCTGGCTAACACCAAATGCAACATTTCGTCCCAAGGATTATTACTACCATGACCAAAATACACATCGGATTGATTAAATACGCTATATCCCCAACGGAGATAATCTTGAATGGTTTGTAAATCTTGTTCTACATGGTCTGCATAAATTTGTGCGACCAATTCTTCATTAAAAGCAGTTTGTTGCATAAGCGTTCCTTATTCGTGCATAAAAATAAAAGCGCTTTATATCACAACCTACTGTCAGACTGAACAAAATTTTGTAAAATGCTGACGCTTATTTGAATTTATGAGAAAACGCTATGCAAAATAACCCTCTTTTTCAACAATTACGCCAACAAATTACACAATGGCAACAAGGTTTTGAATCACGCTTACATCAAAAAGTGTTTGCAAAGTTTGACCGTTCCCTCTTTAGTGATGATTTTGAAACCTTAGATTTTTATTTTAATGAAATCAATCAAGCGTTGGCAGAGTTTGCTCGCTTACCTTCCGATGCTGAACTTGAAAGCCAATATTTAAGTGAAAAAATTATTAACCAATGTCGCGTGTTACAAGATGCGCTCAATACGAAAAAAACGCCTCCTATGGCTGATGTTGCTCAAGCAAAAAGTGCCAGAGAACAACGCAGACAAGCGATTCATAATTTACCACCGCGCGAACGTTTAGCGGAATATTACGTTGCTTTAAACAAACTGAATTTACTTATTGAAAAATACCAAGACGCTTTAGCCAATAGTCGCGATACTCAGCAACGTACGCAAGCGGAACAGTTGCTTATACAAACAGAACAACGGCGCGCGAAAGCCTTGTTTTATATTGAAAACTTAGAGGAATATTTATCTTCTTTAGAAGATGAGTAAAAAATATTCACTTATTTGCATTTTTCATCGCAATGCATGGATTTATGCTAAACTAACTTCCAACTTTACGCCGAAAAATCGGCTCATTTTTACTTAAAAAGAGAGAACTTTATGTCTGAAGAAAAGAAAAAAGGCGGTTTTTGGTCGCTATTTGGCTTTGGTAAAAATAAAAAACAATCCAATGACCAGCTTGAACAAGAAACGTTAAAAGAAACGACCGAAGAAACAAAAACTGCCCCTTTGCAAGACAAGGCAACCTTAGAACCTTCCCCTGAAAAAGAAAAAATCACAGAGGAAACCCCAAAAAAAACTGAAAAAACCTTAAGCGCAGAAGAACCTTCTCTTGCTACGCCAGAAATCACCGAACCTTTAGAAAACGAGTTACCTGCTTCTTGTGATATTGAAAAAATTGAAAAAATCGCGGAAATTGCGTTAGAAACAACGGAAGAATTGGATGATTTAGCCGATACAAATCAAGAAGAAAGTACGGAAATTGCAGAAGAAAGCCATAACTATACGCAAGAAAAACCAAGCAAAGGTGGTTTCTTTAGTCGTTTAGTTAAAGGGCTTGTAAAAACAAAACAAAATATTGGTTCTGGTTTTAAATCCTTATTTACAGGCAAAAAAATTGACGATGAATTGTTTGAAGAATTAGAAGAACAACTTTTAATTGCCGATGTTGGCGTGCCAACAACAACAAAAATTATCGATAATTTAACCGCTCACGCAAGCCGTAAACAATTAAAAGATGCCGACTTGC
>JAHHQY010000032.1 GCA_020026115.1 Actinobacillus sp.
CTTATTGTAGTATTTAAATAATCTTCATTATTAGTGAGTATTTTTGAATTTTTTCTAATTTCTATTTCAAAAATAAGGAGCCAAGCTAACAATGTTTAATCTCGATCAGTTAGATAAGAAAATTTTAAGCGTTTTAGTCAAAGATGCTCGTACCCCTTACGCTGAAATGGCCAAAGCCTTTGGGGTAAGCCCTGGCACTATCCATGTGCGCGTAGAAAAAATGCGTCAAGCTGGCATTATTCAAGGCACAAAAGTGCGCATTGATGCGAGAAAATTAGGTTATGATGTTTGTTGTTTTATTGGCATCATTCTCAAAAGTGCCAAAGATTATGATAAAGTTATCAAACAATTAGAAGCCTTTGACGAAGTGGTCGAAGCCTATTACACTACCGGCAATTATTCTATTTTTATTAAAGTCATGACGCACACCATTGCCGAATTACATTCCGTTCTTTCTACAAAAATTCAACTCATTGACGAAATTCAATCAACGGAAACCCTAATTTCCATGCAAAATCCTATTTTGCGTGATATTCAACCTTAAAAATCTAACAAAACAAGGAGTTCATTATGAGTGATGTATTTCATCTTGGTTTAACAAAAGCGATGTTAGACGGTGCTAAAGTTGCTATCGTCCCTGGCGCACCTGAACGCGTTGAACGTATTGCACGTTTACTTGACCGTCCAAAACATCTTTGTACCACGCGTGAATATACCTCTTGGTTAGGTTATATCGAAGATACCGCTGTTGTTGTTTGTTCAACAGGTATCGGTGGCCCTTCTGTTTCTATCGCAGTGGAAGAATTAGCACAATTAGGCGTACGCACATTCTTACGTGTGGGTACAACAGGTGCGATTCAGCCAAACATCAATGTTGGCGACTTATTAGTTACCACAGGTGCTGTACGTTTAGATGGTGCAAGCCAACACTTTGCGCCTTTATGCTACCCTGCTGTTGCTGACTTCAGCTGTACTGAAGCCCTTTACAAAGTTGCAAAAGAAACACCAAATACGGCTACTCACATCGGTATTACCGCTTCTTCTGATACTTTCTACCCAGGTCAAGAACGTTATGACACATACAGCGGTAAAGTATGGAATGGTATGAAAGGTGGCCTAAAACAATGGCAAGAACTGAATGTAATGAACTTTGAAATGGAAAGCGCAACCTTATTCACTATGTGTAGCGCATTAGGTTTACGTGCAGGTATGCTTTCAGGCGTTATCGTTAACCGTACCCAACAAGAAATTCCAAACCAAGAAACCATTAAAGCAACAGAACAAAAAGCCATTGAAGCAATGGTTAAAGCCGTAGCTTTATTGATCTAGTTTTTTCTTAAGCTTGAAATAGACTCGCGCCGAAATTAAGTTCCTTTTTTTCGGCGCGAGTTTTTTTTATTCCCCTTTTTCTGCATATAACTTAAGGCGTAAGTCTTCTGCTTTTTGACAGCGTTTAATTTTTTCAAATAAATCTTCTGCTTGAGGATAATTTTTCTTTAAATATTGAAGCCATTGTTTAATACGCGCAACGTGATAAAAACCTGTGTCATGGGTATTTTCCACTTCGGCATAAGTTTGTAATAAAACTAAAACCTGTTGCCAAGGCATTTTTTCGGCGCCATTTTTTAAGATAAGACTTAAATTTGGTAAATTTAAAGCCCCGCGCGCGACCATTAACGCTTCACAACCGGTGATTTGCTGACATTTTTGGCCATCAGCAAAACACCAAATTTCCCCATTTGCAATCACGGGAATTTGCAACTTTTCTCGCACTTGAGCAATTTTTTGCCAATTGATTTTATCCGCTTTATAGCCGTCCATTTTCGTGCGCCCATGAATCGCAATTTCATTTGCGCCACCTTGTTGTACCGCATCTGCAATTTCAAAAGCGTGATTTGCATCGTCCCAACCTAAACGGACTTTAACGCTGACAATTTTCTCTTTTGGCAAAGCTTGGCGCAGAGCTTTAGTCGCGCGATAAATCAATTCTGGGTCTTTTAATAAAGCGGCCCCACCATGACTGCCGTTCACGGTTTTAGAAGGACAACCACAATTAAAATCAATACCTTGCGAACCTAATTCAATCGCCCTTACGGCATTTTCCGCAAGCCATTCTGGGCTTTGGCCTAATAGTTGCACGCGCACAGGCGTACCCGCTTGGGTAAAACCACCACGCTCTAATTCTGGACATAAACGATAATAAGTTTTCGCCGGTAATAGAGTATTCACCACGCGCACAAATTCCGTTACACATAAATCATAAGCATTATTTGCAGTTAATAATTCCCGCATAAATGCATCTAAAACCCCTTGCATGGGGGCTAAAATTACTCGCATTTTGTTCTCTTAAATAAGAAAACCGCCTTAAGCGGTTTTCTTTTTAGGTTAATTCTTTAACGCCATCCTTTCGCTTTTCGAATTAAATCGTAAGCGGCTTGAATTTGTTGGGTTTTTTCTTTCGCCATTTCTAGCATTTCTTTTGGTAAACCTTTCGATACTAATTTATCTGGGTGATTTTCACTCATTAAACGACGATAAGCGCGTTTAACTGTTTGGCGATCATCCTCTTCATTTACGCCCAACACTTGGTAAGCATCTGCAAGGGTTGGCCCACTTTGTGTTTGAAAACCTTGCTGTTGTTGAGAATAATCGTGAAAACCTTCCGTATTTTGCTGTTGATAATAGCCACCTTGAAAGCCTTTGCTAAAATGGCGCGCAGCAAGTTCCATCGCCAGCATTTGTTCAAATTGGAAACGTGAAATCCCTAATTCTTCCGCGATAACATATAAAACCTCTTGTTCGCGAGGGTCTAAAATATCATCGGTAAAGGCCGCTTTTACTTGCACCGTTAAGAACATACGCAATAAATCGACGCGTTCACCACAAGCAATACGAAATTCGCGCATAACTTTACGCAATGGAAAATCGGATTCTTTACCGCGATTAAAGGCTTCTTGCGCCAATTTTCGGCTGGCCATATCTAAATTCATCTGTTGCATAAGATTATTAGCTAGGGCGATATCTTCTTTCGTCACACGCCCTTTGGCTTTACTTATATGCCCCAAAACAGCAAAGGTTGTTTGCATAAAGAGCGATTGACGCGTTAATTTACGTTTAAAAAACGTTGATTGAACACTGCCTAATTCGTAGATTTTTTTATCTGCTAAATGCCCTAAAAAGGTTCCTGCAATTAAGCCAAAAAATCCGCCGAATTTCCAACCTAAAATGGCTCCAACTATCTTTCCGATAAAATTCATTGTTGCTCCTAAAAATAAAAGGCGTCGAAAATTAGAAAAACCTAAATTTCGGCGCACATGAGGTTTATTTCCTTTTCACTGTTGATACAGTTTACTGCTTCACCAATTTTTAATACGCCTATTTATTCCGCACTTAAAGCGCAACGTTGCGCATTAAAAATTTGTTCACAACCATTTTTCGCTAATGCTAATAAAGTTAATAGCTCATCATAGCTAAAAGGTTCGCCTTCGGCTGTGCCTTGCACTTCAATCATGCGTCCATCTTCAAACATGACAACATTCATATCCGTTTCTGCATTGCTATCTTCAATATATTCCAAATCACATACAGGGCGATTATCCACAATACCTACCGAAACTGCGGCTACCAAGCCTTTAATCGGATTGGTTTTAAGCTTACCGTTGGCTAATAATGCGTTAATGGCATCGGTTAAAGCCACGGCCGCGCCTGTAATTGACGCAGTGCGTGTACCGCCATCTGCTTGAAGGACATCACAATCTAAGGTAATGGTACGTTCACCCAGCGCGCTTAAATCCACCATAGCACGCAAAGCACGGGCGATTAAACGCTGAATTTCCATGGTACGACCGGTTTGTTTACCTTTAGCCGATTCTCGTTGCATACGACTGTGAGTTGAACGCGGTAGCATACCGTATTCCGCCGTCACCCAGCCTTTTCCTTGGCCTTTTAAAAAACGTGGCACATTTTCTTCAATACTCGCCGTACAAAGCACTTTCGTATCGCCAAAAGCCACCAAAACGGAACCTTCCGCATGTTTGGTGTAATGGCGTGTAATGGTAATTGGGCGCATATTTTCTTCTGCACGTTCATTTGGTCGCATCTTTATCCTCTTCCTCTATTTCTCTTGAAAAAATCGTAGCATATTAACACGCAAACTGACAGAAAAGAAATTTAACAGTACAATAACCGCCGACATTTTTATTAATCAAGAAGGAATAACTATGCTTTATAGTATGACCGCCTTTGCACGGGTGGAAATCAAACAACCTTGGGGCAATGCCACATGGGAAATGCGCTCTGTTAATCAACGTTATTTAGAAACTTTTTTCCGTTTACCTGAGGCTTTTCGTGGTCTTGAAACAAACTTACGCGAAAAAATTCGCAGTCGTTTAACGCGCGGTAAAGTGGAATGCGCTTTACGCATTGAATTATCTCATGGTCAAAATTGCGAATTAAATTTAAATCAAACCTTCGCTAAACAAGTTTTACAATCGCTACAATGGCTGAAAGAACAAGCAGGTGAAGGCGAAGTGAATTTAATGGACGTGCTACGCTATCCTGGCGTGGTTGAACCGCAAGAGCAAGATTTAGACGCCATTAGCCTTGATTTACTCGAAGCCTTTGAAAAACTTCTCTCGGATTTCATTACTATGCGCGCACGAGAAGGGGAAAAATTACAACAACTTATTGAACAACGTTTAAGTGCAATTTCAGCGGAAGCCGACAAAGTCCAAACTCATATGCCAGAAATTTTACAATGGCAACGTGAGCGTTTACGTCAACGTTTCTTTGATGCTCAGTTAGAAGAAGATACGCAACGTTTTGAACAAGAAATGGTGATTTTAGCGCAACGCTTAGACGTAGCAGAAGAACTCGATCGCTTACAATTACATGTCAAAGAAACGCGCAATATTCTCGCTAAAGGCGGTGCGGTAGGTCGTAAATTAGATTTTATGATGCAAGAATTAAACCGCGAATCGAACACCTTAGCGTCAAAATCGATTAACGCAGAAGTAACGGCAAGCGCTGTTGAGTTAAAAGTTCTCATCGAACAAATGCGCGAACAAATTCAAAATTTAGAATAAAAATTAAGGAAAGGGTTATGTTATTTCAAGTAGACGATTTTGCTTTAATCGAAATTAAAGGCGTGGATGCTGAACAATTTTTACAAGGGCAAATGACTTGCGATGTAAAAAAAATGAGCGCAACACAAACGATTTTCAGCGCGCATTGCGATCCCAAAGGCAAAGTCCATTCGGTCTTTTATTTATATCGCCAAAATGCCGAATGTTTTTACGCATTGGTGGCTCAAGATTTAGCACAAAGCACCTTACAAGGCTTAAAAAAATATGCGGTTTTCTCGAAAGTTACCCTTTCCCTTGCGCCTTGGTCGCTTTATTTTTCTCAAGATGCCTCTCAAATTGATGAAACCTGTATGCAAATTGAGATTGCGCCGAACTGTCATATTTTCTTTGCGGAAAATTTACATTTAGATTATCCACTCGCGCCGAAATTTTTCCTACAATATTCCGCCTTAAAAGCAGGAATTCCCCTTTTATCTTGCCTTAATCAAGATAAATTTATTCCACAAGCTTTAAATTTAGACAAAATTCCTAATACCATTTCCTTTACTAAAGGTTGCTATATTGGTCAAGAAACTGTCGCACGGGCAAAATATCGTGGCATCAATAAACGCGCGATGTTTACCTTTAGCGCCCCACTCAATACGCCCTTTGAAATTGGCGCTGAAATCAATTTAAACCTTGCGGGCAACTTGCGTCCAACAGGATGTATTTTGTCGGCAATTTCGCAAGAAAACCGTCTTTTCTTACAAGTTATTCTTAACCAAGAAAACGCACAAGAGGGGCAATTTTCTCTGCATGGTGAAAATTTAACTCTTCTTTTTTAATCGTTCTTTTTTAAGAGAACGAAACAAAGCCTTTGCGATAGTTTCACGGTCAATGCTTAGGTTTTTAAAACAAGAAAAAAAATGCTATATTGCACCTCATTTTTAAGCTCAATATGCATTTTTCTATGAAAGATTATACGGAAATTACGCTCGCTTTAGCGGGCGTTTGCCAAGCGGCAAAATTAGTTCAGCAATTCGCTACCCAAGGGGTTGCCGATGAAAAGGCGCTTCATATTTCCCTTGAAAGTTTATTGCAATTTAATCCGCCTAACACCCTCGCCGTTTACGGCGGTGATTTAGCCAACTTGCGCTTAGGTTTAAACACCCTTTGTGAACAGCTTAATGCCACGCAAAAAGATGTGGGGTCTTATTGGTTAAGTTTAATCGCTTTAGAGGGGAAATTACGTAAATCAGACCAAGCTCGCGCCGAATTAAATTCGCGTATGCAACGCTTACCTCAACAATTAGTGCATTATGCATTAGAAAGCCAGCAAATGTGCAATATCCTTGCTTCAATTTATGTTGATGTGATCAGCCCTTTAGGCTCTAAAATCAAAGTTTATGGCAACGTGGATTTTTTAAATTCAACAAGCATTCCCCCACTTATTCGCGCTTGTTTGCTCGCCGGTATGCGTTCTGCCGTTTTATGGCGCCAAGTCGGTGGCACAAAATGGCAACTTCTTTTCTCGCGTAAAAAAATTCTTCATACAGCACAACATCTTTTACATTCTATTTAAGGGACTATTATGACTTTTTCTTCTCTTTTCGCCGTATCGCCCATTGATGGCCGTTATGCAAGCAAAACCAAAGCGTTACAACCTTTTTTTAGCGAGTTTGGTTTAATCAAAAATCGCGTAATTGTAGAAATTCGTTGGTTACAAAAATTAGCGCAAACTGCTGAAATTCAAGAAGTTGCGCCACTTTCTAAAGAAGCAAATGCCTTTTTAGAAGCCTTAATCCAAAATTTCTCCGCGAGTGATGCCCATCGCGTAAAAGAAATTGAGCGCACCACAAACCACGATGTGAAAGCCGTTGAATATTTCTTAAAAGAAAAAAGTCACGCACTTAAAGAATTAGAAAAGGTTGCGGAATTTATTCATTTTGCTTGTACTTCTGAAGACATCAATAACCTTTCTTACGCCTTAATGTTAAAAGATGCGCGCGCTCAACTTGTCTTAAGCGAATGGAAACAACTTATTGAAAACATTAAACAATTAGCTTTAGACAGCAAGCACGTTCCTTTACTTGCTCGCACTCATGGTCAGCCGGCAACCCCTACAACCGTCGGTAAAGAAATGGCTAACGTTGCCTATCGCTTACAACGTCAATATGCACAATTAGAACAAGTGGAAATTCTAGGTAAAATTAACGGTGCCGTAGGTAATTTCAATGCGCACATTGTGGCTTACCCTGAGGTAGATTGGCTTAAATTTAGCCAAGAATTTGTCGAAAGTTTAGGTTTAACTTGGAATCCTTTCAGCACGCAAATTGAACCTCATGACTATATTGCCGAATACTTTAACTGCGTCGCTCGCTTCAACACCATCTTGATGGATTTTGATCGTGATATTTGGGGTTACATTTCGCAAGGTCACTTCAAGCAACGTACCATCGCAGGTGAAATTGGCTCAAGCACAATGCCACATAAAGTAAACCCAATTGATTTTGAAAACTCCGAAGGTAATTTAGGCTTAGCCAACGCGATGATGGCGCACTTATCGGCCAAATTACCACTTTCACGTTTCCAACGCGATCTGACGGACTCAACCGTATTGCGTAATCTTGGCGTGGGCTTGGGATACAGCTTAATTGCTTATGCTTCTACCAATAAAGGCATCAGCAAATTAGAGGTGAATACTGAAAATATTCTTGCGGAATTAGATCGCAACTGGGAAGTTTTAGCCGAACCTATTCAAACCGTTATGCGCCGTTATGGTATTGAAAAACCTTATGAAAAATTAAAAGAATTAACGCGCGGTAAACGTGTAGATGCAAAAACTATGCAAGCTTTTATTGAGACCCTTGACTTACCTTGCCATGAAAAAGAAAAATTAAAAGCTTTAACGCCAGCTAAATATGTTGGTTTAGCTGAGCTTTTGGTTGAAAAACTTTAAAAGCAACAATCTGTTAAGTAAAAAAAATCCCAAACACAGTTTGGGATTTTTTATTTTATTTTATTTTATTTTACAAAAGCTAAAGCTTCTTCTAACACTTCCACGCCCGCATTAGGTTTGTAAGCATTTTCGCTAATGTGACGACGATATTGGCGCGCCCCTTTGCAATGCTGAAAAGCCCCTAATAAAGCGTTGGTCATATGATTTAATTTCACCCCTTGAGAAAGTTGTTTTTCTATATAAGGGAACATTTTTTCCACCGCTTCTAATGGCGTCACAATCTTTGCTTGCTCATCAAATAACATTTTGTCGACAAAACCTAAAATTGCTGGATTTTGATAAGCCTCACGCCCAACCATCACGCCGTCGACATATTGTAAATGACGTTGCATTTCTTCAATTGTTTTAATGCCACCGTTAATACTAATCCAAAGCGCTGGAAAATCTTTTTTCAGCTGATAAACACGTTCATAATTTAAAGGTGGAATTTCACGGTTTTCTTTCGGACTTAACCCTGAAAGCCAGGCTTTACGGGCATGTACGATAAATTCTTGACAGCCTGCTTGATGGACTTTTTGAATAAAATCCGTTAAAAATTCATAACTATCAAAATCATCAATACCAATGCGCGTTTTCACCGTAACGGGAATAGAAACGGCATCTTGCATACGCTTAACGCTTTCTGCCACTAAATCCGCTTTTGCCATTAAACACGCGCCGAAAAAACCATTTTGTACGCGATCGGACGGGCAACCGACATTTAAATTCACTTCAGCATAACCACGTTCTTGCGCTAATTTAGCGCAATGCGCCAATTCTTCAGGTTGACTTCCGCCTAATTGTAAAGCGACCGCCCCTTCTTCTGCTGAAAAAAGTAAATGGTCATATTTAGCATGTAAAATCGCCCCCGTTGTGACCATTTCAGTATAAAGTAAAGCTTCTTGGCTAAATTGGCGATGAAAATAACGACAATGTCTTGTTGTCCAATCCAGCATAGGGGCGACAGAAAATCGCCCGCGATAAAATGTTTGTTTTTCCATAAATGTTGTCTAAATATAAAGCCTATTTGGCTAAAGTTGTTACATCCTGTTCTTTGGCCTCGTTTTCTTCGCGAGCTAATTCACGCACACGCTGACGAAAACGGCTGGCCGCAAAATGATAAAAAGGTTTCGGGTTAAATTGGCGTGAGGTAATTGAGGCTAAAATGCTACAAATTAACATCCAAAAAAGTACCGATTGCCCACCCGTCATTTCCATAACGACTACGCTTGCCGTAACGGGCGATTGGGTGGCTCCTGCTAAAAACGCCGCCATACAAATTAACACTAATAAACGCTGATCAACAACGCCTCCGGTTAATTGCCAAATTTGCATGCCAATGCCCGCACCTGTGGTTAAACAAGGGGTAAAAATCCCCCCTGCGATTCCCGACCAATAGGTTGCAACCGTGGCCAATAATTTCCAAATACCCAAGTTTTCCGCTACGCTTTCCCCTTCTAAGGCTCGCGCGACCACTTGATAGCCCGTGCCATAGGTTTCACCTTGCGTTAGAGTGCCGATGGTCGCTAATAACAAGCCTAAAAGCATCGCTATCCACACTGGGTGTCGGCGAACCCAGCCACGAATACGGCTTGGTACAAAAGAAGCGAAACCTTTACATAATAAGCGAGCAAAAATGCCCCCTAAAATACCACAAGTTAAACCACAAGCTACGACCCATAAAATAAAATAAGGAATATCTGTTGCGCCTTGATAATGGGGAAAATAAGGATTATTGCCTGAAATCGCAATAAGAATAAAACCGCACGCTAAAACGCCAAGCAAAATTTTTCGTTCCCAACGTAAAGTAACGCCTCGGCCTAACTCTTCAATAGCAAAAATAACCCCCGCTAAAGGTGCATTAAAGGCGGCCGCTAAGCCCCCTGCGGCACCTGTGGCTAATAATTCATTCGTGGTTAACCCTGAAAACGCAATGCCATGCTTACGGCAAATATTTCCCCAAGCTAACATAACCGCCGCGCCCACTTGTACGGAAGGGCCTTCCCGTCCAACTGAACCCCCAATTAACATAGCTAAAAAAGTTAATGGAATTTTCCAAAGCGTTTCCCAAAAACGCACTAAACGGTTTTTATACGCCCCGTAAGGTAAATTTAAAGAAGCGATAACTTGAGGAATGCCACTGCCTACAACATAGGGGGCAACCTTTGCGGTAAACCAAGTGAGAAAGCCCAAACCTAACGGCAAAACAACCCAGACGGCATAAGGATATTTCGCTGTCCATTCTTGATTTAACTCCAAGCCATAATCGGCCAATTTAGCAAAACCAAAGGAAAATAACGCCACTAAAGTTGCGCCAATAAGTAAGCAGGCAAACTCGATACTTTTATGAGAAATACGATGAGTTTGGCGCAATTTTTTATGTAAAAAATACCGAATTTTCGGCGAGAACGTAAACATAATGCTCAGAAAATAAATGCTTAAAAAAAGAAAGGCGCAATTAAAAAACTGCCCCTTCGCCTAGTTGCTTTGCGCCGAAAAATTGTTGGCAAAATTTCGGCGCGAGTGAAAAATTATGCTTTGTCTTCTGCGTTTTCTACTTGCGGTAACGCATGTTGCACACTCTCCGCTCGGACTTTCGTCGCAAGGTCTATTTCGCCATTTTGTTCAAATACAAAAGCGGCCATCGTCAAATCTTTTTCTTGCAGATGCGCTTTATCTTTTAACACTTCGCTAAATGCTTGACTTGCTTTGGAAAAATCGTTAGCTCGTACATAAAGATAGCCTAAAGCGCGATAAATATCTGTACGGAATTTTTGCGCTTTTGGTGCTTGTTTTTCCAAAATTTTACGCAATTTTTCAGTTTCAGTACGTTGCAAACGGGCAATTTGTTCATGTAAAACTGGGAAGAAATTTTTCGCTTCCTCTTCTGAAGTTTTCGCCGCATCGAGCATAATTTCATAGGCATTTTCATGATCGTCGCTATCTAATAAACGGCGAATCATAGCAAGTTTTAAAGCAAATTTACGACGACGTCCACGCGTTTGAGCTTTCCACCAAGCTAATAAACCTTCTTTGCCTTCTTTTTGCAGTTTTTCATCAAGTAAGCCATTTTCCACTTGATTTTCAAAAGCATTGAAATGGGTCGCATCATAAAGTTGCGCTTTTTCGATTTGCTCTAAAATTCCATCTAAAGCTTCATAGGCTTGTTCTTTTTGATAAATTTTCACAGCTAAAACAAGCACTTCTTTATTTCCATTGGTACGATTTAATAATTCATCTACCGCAAGACGCGCTTCTTGCCATTTTTGTTGCTCAACTAAAATTTTCACGCGAGCAATGGCAACCATAAGGTTATTTTTACCACCAATTTCTGTCGCTTCCAATAAATAACGATTTGCTGCTAAATCATTACCTGCTTTTTGTGCGGCTTCCGCTGCGGTAATTAAATTCAGCACAGGTTTGTCTGAATATTTCGCGTTATCACCAATTAAACGTTGCGCTTTTTTGTAATTCCCTTCATTTAACGCCTCTAAACCTTCTAAAGTTTGACGTTGAGCTTTAAGGCGTTTACGGCGCGCAAACCAAGTGTAAGATTGATGACTTAAACGTAAAAAACGCGAAACAATCCATTCTAAAAGATAAACGAGCGCTAAACTGAGCACAAATAACAGCACTAATACCGTTATCGACATTTCATAACGATAAGTGGCCGTTTCAATGAGGACATAACCTTGCTTGCCCGCTAAATAAGGACCGCCAATTAAGCCTGCAAGCAACAATAACATTAAAAATAGCACTTTAAACATATTGCGCTCCTTAATCTTTAACTACGCTAAGCGATTGAGAATCAAGTAATTTCTGCATTAAATTCAAGCTTTCTAATTCACTTGGTAACGCCATTTCCACATTTTCTTTTTGTAAAGCCGTTAACTGTTGCAGGAATTCTTTAACTTGCGCATTCTCTACATCAAAATAACGTTCAATCCAACCTTTCACCATCGCAAGTGATTGTTGATATAACGCTTCTTCACCACGCGGAACCGCCATTAAAGCAACTTGCAAGCGTAAGCGAATGTTTTCACGCAAATAAATTTCCTGTTGTGGCGTTAATAATTCTTGTGTTGTCGCATTTTTCGGCGTAGCACGAATAAAATTATTTAAGAACGATGTGGCGGTTTTTTCTAAATTTGCTTTCCAATCTGCCACAGAATCCGTTAATTCTGCGTTTTCGGCTTTTTGGCGCAAACTTAATAACATTAAACCTTCAATTTCGTTGGTTAATGTGGATAACTCATGCATAATTTTCTCGTCATCCACAATATGTAAGGTCATTAATTTTTCAAGATCGCGACTGATCGCCGTACGCACCGTTAAAATGCTCGGATCGTCCACTTTACTTAAAGTTTTTTCCGTTAATTGTAATAGGGCTATTGCTGTTGGCACATCTTTATCAATCAATAACTTACGGTAAGCGTTATTTAATAAATAATCCGCTTCCGCTACTTTCCATTCTTTAGGTTGCGTATTCGCAACGCCTGCATTGATACGGTTAATTTGCGTTTGTAGAGCATTAATTGCTTGATCTTTAATATTGATTTCGCCGTTTAACAGCGCAACTTTTTCGCTGAGCTGATTTGCGTTAGTTTGCAAGGCTTGCAATTCTTGTTGCGTTTTTTGCCAAGCCGAAGAATGATCTTCACTGGCTAATTGCGTCACTTGCTTTTCTAATTGGCTCATTTTCTGACGATATTGTTCGCCATGCATTTTGCCAAAATACATACCCGCTCCAGAAATGCCCAAGGTGAGTAAAATAGCAAGTAATGCTAAAGCCGTTGCAGGGCTTTTTTTGCTTTTTTCCGCTTGAGGTTTTTCATTCTCGCGCCGAATTTTTGCTTGTTCTTTTTTAGACTGATTGTCCTTTAAAGGCGCATTCTTTTCTGGCGAGGTTTTTTCTGCAGTTTGTTCTGGCATATTTTTTTTCGACATTGGGATTCTCCTTAAAAATGAAGAAAAAGAGGGGCATAAAAATGCGTTTATCCTAGCATTTTTGCTTAAAAATGTCAGTTTTCTCTCCATTATTTTAAAAAAGTTTTTCTTGTGCTTTTTCCGCTTCTCGGTACAATCTTGTTTTTTTTTACACAGTCAAAATTATGTTAGATATTGTTTTATTCGAACCTGAAATTCCACAAAATACAGGCAACATTATTCGTTTATGCGCCAATACTGGCTTTCGTTTACATTTAATTGAGCCTTTAGGCTTTCGTTGGGACGATAAAAAATTACGTCGAAGTGGCTTGGATTATCACGAATATGCAGAAATTAAACGCTATAAAAATTACCAAGAATTTTTAGCCTTAGCACAACCTAAGCGCATTTTTGCGATGACGACCAAAGGCCGTCCTGCACCGAGCCAAGTACGCTTTCAACTGGGTGATTTTTTAATGTTTGGCCCAGAAACACGCGGTATCCCTACGGAAATTTTAGAAACTTTCCCGTTAGCGCAAAAATTACGTATTCCTATGACGGCAAATAGTCGCAGTATGAATTTATCTAACTCCGTTGCCGTGGCCGTTTATGAAGCATGGCGTCAACTCGGCTTTGAAGATGCCGTAAATTTTGACCCCGATTTTACACAAGGACAATAAATGACGGATTTTCGTTTAAATTATCAAAAAACTCATTTTTTAATTAGCGCCCCGAATATTAAAGCAATGCCTGAAGATAGCGGTATTGAAGTGGCGTTTGCTGGACGTTCTAATGCAGGTAAATCGACTGCATTAAATGCGTTGACCAAACAAAAAAACTTAGCGCGCACATCTAAAACGCCAGGACGCACGCAATTAATTAATGTTTTTGAAGTTGAAGAAGGCTGTAAATTAGTGGATTTACCTGGTTACGGCTATGCTGCCGTGCCGGAAAAAATGAAAATCCAATGGCAAAAATCCCTTGGTGAATATTTACAAAAACGTGAATGTTTACATGGCATTGTTATCTTAATGGATATTCGTCATCCGCTAAAAGATCTCGACCAGCAAATGATTGAATGGGCTGTGATGGCGAATAAATCTGTTTTATTGCTGTTAACTAAAGCCGATAAATTAAGCCAAAGCGCACGTTCTAAGCAAGTAAAAATGGTTCGCGAGGCTATTTTACCTTTCCAAGGCGATATTCAAGTTGAAACTTTTTCTGGTAGCAAAGGTTTAGGCATTGATAAACTTGCGGGTAAATTAAATACTTGGTTTGCGCCACTTTTCCTACAAGAATAAGCCTTATTTTTACATAAAAAATTTTTTCTGCGATACCGATCGCAAAATGCGCGCTTTCTTTTCACTTTTGAGCGCGCATTTTTTATGCTAAGCATAATCTTCATTACTTTGAGAATGTTATGTCTTTAGCTGTTGTATATAGTCGTGCTTCCATGGGCGTGCAAGCCCCTTTAGTTACTATTGAAGTACATTTAAGCGCAGGGAAACCTGCTTTTACTTTAGTCGGCTTACCTGAAAAAACCGTTACTGAAGCTCAAGGGCGCGTGCGTAGTGCCTTAATGAATGCCAACTTTAAATATCCTCCTAAGCGCATCACTGTCAATCTTGCCCCCGCCGATCTGCCCAAAGAGGGCGGGCGTTTCGATTTACCCATTGCCATCGGCATTTTAGCGGCTTCAGGTCAACTTAACTTGGAAAATTTACAACATTATGAATTTTTAGGTGAATTGGCTTTAACGGGAAAAGTGCGTGGCGTTCAAGGGGTCATTCCCGCAATTTTAGCGGGGCAAAAAGACCGACGCCAACTGATTATTTCCGCACAAAATGCCCACGAAGCCAGCCTTGTTTCTAGCCAAGAAAGTTACTTTGCACAAACCTTATTGGATGTGGTGAATTTTTTTAACCATAAAACGCCTCTGCCAACGGCTTCAAGCGTAATTGAACAGGTCACTCGCGCCGAAATTTCGCCCACCGCCCCTAAAAAAGATCTCACCGATATTATCGGCCAGCAACATGCGAAGCGCGCCTTAACCATTGCGGCAGCAGGACAACATAATTTACTTTTTTTAGGCCCTCCTGGCACGGGAAAAACTATGCTCGCAAGCCGTTTAACGGGCTTATTGCCTAAGATGTCTGACCAAGAAGCCATTGAAACGGCTTCAGTCACAAGCCTTGTGGCCAATGAACTTAACTTCCAAAATTGGAAAACACGCCCATTTCGAGCGCCCCATCATAGTGCCTCAATGCCTGCCCTCGTAGGCGGTGGTTCAATGCCTAAACCTGGGGAAATTTCCCTTGCGCATAATGGTGTCTTATTTTTAGATGAATTACCTGAGTTTGAACGCAAAGTCCTCGATGCTTTACGCCAACCTTTAGAAAGTGGGGAAATTGTGGTTTCCCGTGCCAATGCGAAAATTAAATTCCCCGCTCGTTTTCAACTTATTGCCGCGATGAACCCAAGCCCTACGGGACATTACACAGGCGTACATAATCGCACATCACCACAGCAAATTATGCGCTACCTAAACCGCCTTTCAGGTCCTTTTTTAGACCGTTTTGATCTTTCTATTGAAGTGCCTTTATTGCCGAAAGGCACGCTACAAAAATTAGATAATCAACAAGAAAGGGGCGAAACGAGCGCACAAGTTCGAGAAAAAATTTTACGCGTACGGGAAATTCAATTAAACCGCGCCGGTAAAATAAATGCTCACTTAACAAGTCAAGAAATTGAACAATTTTGTCATTTAACGGCTGAGGATGCGCTTTTTTTAGAAAATGCCCTGATGCGACTTGGCCTTTCTGTACGAGCCTATCATCGAATTCTAAAAGTTGCGCGCACCATTGCTGACTTAGAAAATGCGCCAACAATTCAACAAAAACATCTCGCCGAGGCATTAAGTTATCGTGCGATGGATCGTCTATTGCAAAAATTAGGCAAAGAACTGTAAATCCTTTTTGCTTAACGCTCTACGAACGCAAATTTTCACTATAAAAAAAGCCCGCTTGACGCGGGCTGAGGAGTTTAATGAACGAATAATTTAATCAGTTACTAAATTCTATTCAAAAGAATCTTTTAAACGTTCTTCTTTACGGAAAGATTCGTTTTTATGTTGTAATTTATTTAATTGGCGTGCGAGTTTTTCTTCTAACTCATTGATTGCCACATACATATCTTCTGCTACGGCGCCTGCAATGAGTTCACCAAGCGGAGTGCCGATTGTGGCATCAACAGAAAAACCTTGTGGCACTTTATTTAACACGAAATGTGGATTAATAAGTTGAGTTTTCCATTTTTCTAATTTTTCAACACGACTTTCAACATATTCACGAATTGCAGGGGTGATTTCCATTTGTTTGCTTGTAATATCAACTTGCATAATTCTCTCCTTATTTCGGTTTGACCAAATTTAACTGTCTTTAAAATAGCCCTGTTAATGGCCTTTTTCAAGAGCTAATCCACGCTTTTTTCAGCTATTTTTTCAATTTGTGAAGCAGATCAAGTTTGCCTTAAATTTAAACAATTTCTTTCGCTACATCGTCTGCATCGTGATGTTCTTGCGCTAAACGTGTGAAATAAGATTTTGTTTCATTTATCACAACTTTACGCAAGCCAATTAAAGCAATTAAGTTTGGAATTGCCATTAAACCATTTACGATATCCGCTAAAATCCAAATTAAATCTAATTGCAAAAATGCACCACAAGCGACCAATAAAATAAACACAGCTCGATAAAGTTTAATCCCTTTAATGCCCGCTAAATAAACAAAACAACGCTCACCGTAATAACACCAACCTAAAATTGTCGTGAAAGCAAAAAATAATAAGCCCACTGTGACAATGGTCGCGCCGAAATTTGTGCCTAGCCCATGATTAAAAGCAAAATTCGTCACCGCAGCACCAGCTAAACCTGGCGTATTCCAAGCACCCGTTAACACTAAAACAATCCCTGTCATAGTACAAACGATGATCGTATCTAAAAATGTTCCCGTCATTGAAATTAAGCCTTGACGCACAGGTTCTTTCGTTTCAGCCGCCGCCGCTGCAATAGGTGCAGAACCTAAACCCGACTCATTTGAAAAAATGCCTCGTGAAACACCGGCTTGAATCACGCGTAAAACCCCATAACCTAAAGCACCACCAAAAGCGGCTTGTGGGTGAAATGCGCTTTCAATAATTAACATAATCGCATCAGGTAACGCTTTGTAATTCAACACCATAATAATGATGGACGTGGCAACATAAAGTACCGCCATAATTGGCACAATAATTGATGAAACGGTCGCAATACGTTTTACCCCGCCTAAAATAATTAAAGCAACGAGGGTTGTAACAACTATTGCACTGACAACAACGGGAACATGGAAGGTATCTTGCATAGCATGCGTAATCGCATTGATTTGTGGAAAAGTTCCGATACCAAAAAAGGCCACTAAAATACCAAAAATAGCAAAAAGTTTCGCCAGCCAAGTCAGTCCCAAACCACGCTCAATGTAATACATAGGCCCACCTGCCATAAAGCCTTGTTTGTCACGGACACGATATTTTAATGCTAATAAACATTCTGCGTATTTGGTTGCCATACCTAAGAAGGCCACAATCCACATCCAAAAAATCGCACCTGGTCCGCCGGCTTGAATGGCCGTCGCAACCCCAACAATATTCCCTGTACCAATAGTGGCCGCTAAGGCCGTACAAAGTGCGGCAAAGGCTGAAACATCACCTTTTTTCGCCCCTTGTTCTTTTGTGAATAAATAATATAAGGCGCGAGGTAATTGAAAAATTTGAATTAAACCTAAACGATAGGTGAAATAAATCCCTGTTCCTGCTAATAAAACTAATAAAGGCGGTCCCCACACAAAGCTGTCAATGGCAGAGAAAAAAGATGTGATGGTCATAGTTTATCCTCGTAATCAATCAAAATTTACAAGGCAGTGAGTGAATTTAGAAAAGAGAAAACGCTTTCCCAAAAGCGTACTTTTGAAAATTTTTCCTGCCCCTGTCCTTTTGCCTGAGCGTTTCAAACCTTAAACGTTTTTGCGCCTTCGGCGTCCATTTCTAAGAATGGATCTCTCCAAGGGTTCGTCCAGTAACAGTCCATGCGTGCAATACGCGCCTGAAAGATTTTACCTCGTCGGCGTGGGGTGCTCCCCACTCTCCAGCTACCTTCAACCGAACATTTTTCTTCGTGCTTGAAGAAAAACGAGAAAAATTCTAGCACGCTGATAATAAAAATCTAGCCTTTTTTAGAAAAATTAGGCCGTAAGGAAATTTTCTCTCTATTTTATATTTCTAACGGATTCGATTAAAATCGATCACACCTATTTTGACTTAAAGGTGTAATATGAACGCAGATTTAGAAAAAATTAAAGACGTACATTGGGAACTTTTAACCCGTGATGACGCAACATCTCAACTCGTTGAAGACCCGGATTATTTAATTTTAGTCATACAAGGCGTTCAGTTAAAAAATACGCTACTTTGCCAAACTTCTTATAAATTCGTGCTTTTCCAAAATCAACTTTATCGTTACCAACATAGTCTTGCTGAATTTGAAAAAATACCAAAGCCTAATAGCTTGTATTCCTTATTAAAAAATATTGTCAATCATTATGACGATATTATTGACGGTTATATGAGTATGATTGGCCAAATGGAAGAACGCATTTATTCTTTAGACCTTTCTAATCAATTTTTAAAAGATTGGTTTGCTTTAAAAAAAGATTTGTCTTTCCTTGAACAGCTTTTATTACGAGTCGAACACACTTTAAATAAGTTATTGAAAATACGTAATAATTTACCCCATTTGCCGTTGTTAATTGATAACTTTAGTGGGCAATGTAAAGATGCACAATTTTGTCTAAGCAAACTAGATACCATGTACAATTATTATTATTCTTTGAAAAACGAAAAAATGAATAATCAAATCTATTTGCTTACCGTGATTTCCGCCATTTTTTTACCTATCAATTTTATTGTCGGCTTTTTTGGCATCAATACGGAAGGGTTATTTTTTGAATCTAATCCCAAAGGCACTTGGTATGTCGTTTATTTAATTATTAGCTCCCTTATTTTAGTTTTATTATTGGTTCCACTTTCTAAATTAATCTTAAAAATTAT
>JAHHQY010000033.1 GCA_020026115.1 Actinobacillus sp.
CTTTTTTAATCACTTTAATTTTTATCAAAAACTCCAGCGTTTTATCGAAGCCAATAAACAAAAAAATAAAAATTAACCTCCTCTTTTTCGGCGCGAAAGCCTTTTTGTTCTGCTTTTTCTGAAAAAAGATGGAATTTTTACTATAATAGGCACAATCTATTGTATTTTTAGGGCAATTTAGCGTAAAGTTTGCCCGTTTTTATATTTTAAGGAAAAAAAATGGCATTACTTGATGTTTTAATTTATCCCGATGAGCGTCTTAAAACCGTCGCTAAGGATATGCAAGCTGAAGACTTTACTCCTGAATTAGATGAATTTATCGACAATATGTTTGAAACCATGTACGCACAACAAGGCATTGGTCTTGCGGCCACACAAGTGGATTTCCATAAACGCTTAATTGTGATCGACATTGAAGGAGATAAAAGCAATCAATTAGTCTTAATCAACCCTGAAATTTTAGCCAGCAGTGGTGAAACCGGCATCGAAGAAGGCTGTTTATCTTTACCTGGCTTTAACGGCTTTGTTCCACGCAAAGAAAAAGTGACCGTTCGTGCTTTAAACCGTAAAGGCGAACCCTTTGAATTTGAAGCAGATGAACTTTTAGCTATTTGCGTTCAACATGAAATGGACCACTTAAACGGCATTGTTTTTGCTGATTACCTATCCCCTTTCAAACGTAATCGTATGAAAGAAAAACTCTCTAAATTGCAAAAACAATTAGCTCGCAGAAAATAACTTCACAGGCGGACTTTTCCGCCTTTTCTCTTTTTATATTGACTTTAACGTAGCACATTTATGAAACCATTAAATATTATCTTTGCTGGTACGCCAGATTTCGCCGCTCAACATTTACAAGCTTTATTAAAAAGCCAACACAATATTATCGCTGTTTATACACAACCTGATAAACCTGCTGGCCGTGGTAAAAAATTAACCGCAAGCCCTGTAAAACAATTGGCTTTGGAACATCAAATTCCTGTTTTTCAACCTAAAACCTTAAGAAATGAAGAGGCTCAACAAGAACTAAGCGCCTTAAATGCCGATGTTTTAGTCGTGGTTGCTTATGGTTTAATTTTACCTAAAGCCGTACTTGATGCACCACGCTTAGGTTGCATTAACGTTCATGGCTCTCTTTTACCAAAATGGCGTGGCGCAGCCCCTATTCAACGCAGTGTTTGGGCAGGAGATGCGCAAACTGGCGTAACCATTATGCAAATGGATGAAGGGTTAGATACAGGGGATATGCTACATAAAGTGATTACCCCAATTAGCTTGCAAGAAACTTCTGCAAGCCTCTATGACAAATTAGCTCGCCTTGCGCCCCCTGCTTTAATTGATGTGTTAGATGGCTTAGAAAATGGCCAATTTCCACCAATAAAACAAGATGATAGCCAAGCTACCCACGCTAAAAAATTATCTAAAGAAGAAGCTAAATTAGATTGGCAATTACCGGCTTGTCAATTAGAACGCAATATTCGTGCCTTTAATCCTTGGCCGATGGCTTTTTTAACTACGCAAGATGAAAAAGGCCAAATGCAAACTTTAAAAATTCATCAAGCTGAAGTATTAGCCCATGTGCAAGCTCAAGCGGGTTGTGTTTTACAAGCCGATAAAAACGGCATTCAAATTGCCACAAGCGATGGCGTATTAAATTTATTAACTTTACAACCTGCAGGTAAAAAACCGATGTCTGCGCAAGATTTTCTAAATGGCCGTGCAACTTGGTTTAAAGTTGGTGAGGTTTTAGCATAATGAACAAAAAAACACAGGCCAAAGGCAAAATGCTTTCTTTACGCGCGGCTTCTGCGCAATGCGTATTTTCAATGCTTTACGAAGGTAAGTCCCTTTCAGCTTTATTACCTGAATATCAACAACGTATTTCTGCCAAAGACAGCGCCTTACTGCAAGAATTAACCTTTGGTGTCGCGCGTGTTTTACCGCGTTTATCACAGATTTTAAATCAACTTTTAGATAAACCATTAAAAGGAAAAACTCGCATTGTGCATTGCTTACTTCTTGTGGGCTTATATCAAATTCTTTATACGCGTATCCCTGCGCATGCCGCAGTAGACGAAGTTGTTAACGCCAGCTGTGAATTAAAAGTCAACCAATTTCGTGGCTTAATTAATGCGGTACTACGTCGCTTTTTACGAGAAGAAGACAAAATTTTGGCGCGAGTGGATAAAAATTGGCATAGCTTGCACCCCGATTGGTTCATCAATTTACTCAAACCCGTTTATCCAAATTGGCAGGAAATTATTAACGCGAATAATCAAAAACCGCCAATGTGGTTGCGCATTAATCCTAATTTCCATTCTGTCGCTGATTACCAAAAATGCCTTGCTGAACAAGGAATTACGGCTCAAGCTTGCGAACATCCGCAGGCTTTACGTTTAGAACAAGCGCAAAATGTACAAAAATTACCTTTCTTCAATGAGGGGCATTTAAGCGTGCAAGATGTGCATGCTCAATGGGCGGGGATTTTATTAGCGCCAGAAAATCACGACATCATTTTAGATGCTTGTGCCGCACCAGGTGGAAAAACCACTCATTTATTAGAGCTTGCGCCCAAAGCACGCGTTATTGCTTTAGACGTTGAGGAAAAACGCTTAAAACGTGTAACGGAAAACCTAGCGCGCATGCAACAAAAGGCTCAAATTCTTTGTGCCGATGCAAGTGAGCCTGAACATTGGCTTGGCGAAATTTTTACCCCACAACAAAGTGCGAAATTCGATAAAATTTTATTAGATGCCCCTTGTTCTGCAACGGGGGTGATTCGCCGTCATCCTGATATTAAATGGCTACGCAAAGCAGAAGATATTGAACAATTAGTCGCCTTACAAAGCAAAATTTTACATGCCTTATGGGGAACCTTAAAAGAAGGTGGCATTTTGCTCTACGCCACTTGTTCTGTGTTAAAACAAGAAAATGCTTCACAAATTGAAGCATTTTTAGCCACGCATTCTGATGCAGAATTAATCCCTCTTCCTTTTGCTGAAAAAGATGAAATTGGACATCAATTTTTACCGCAAGCGGAAAGTGGCGATGGCTTTTATTATGCGAAATTGAAAAAGAGAAAAGCTCAATGAAAATTATCATTTTAGGGGCAGGCCAAGTTGGTACAACCTTAGCTGAAAATTTAGTGAGTGAAGATAACGACATTACTCTCGTTGATAATAAGCAGGCTTATTTAGACAGCTTACAAGAAAAGCACGATTTACGCGTTATCGAGGGGAATGCTTCTTCACCCTCTGTCTTACGTCAAGCCGGCGCTGCGGATGCTGATTTACTTGTGGCTGTCACAAGCTCTGATGAAGTCAATATGGTTGCCTGCCAAGTCGCTTACACCTTATTTAATACGCCCGTTAAAGTAGCGCGTATTCGTAATAATGAATATTTGCGGGAAAAAGATAAACTTTTCCAAAATACGATGATCCCCATTGACCATATTATTTCACCAGAACGCTTGGTTACCGAGGAAATTACGCGCCTAATCAACTATCCTGGTGCTTTGCAAATTTCTCACCTTGCCGAAGATTTAGTCAGTATTGTGGTCGTGCGCGCGTATTATGGTGGACCTTTAGTTGGTTATCCCATTTCTGCATTAAAAGATCATTTACCGCATATTGATTGCAAAATTGTGGCCATTAAACGTCAAGATAAAATGATCCGCCCACAAGGATCTACCATTGTGGAAGCGGGTGATGAAGTCACTTTTATTTGCGCGACAATTCACATTAAAGCCATTATGTCTGAGCTACAACGCTTAGAACGTCCCTACAAACGGATGATTATTATTGGTGGCGGGAATATTGCCGTTGGTGTTGCAACAAAATTGGAAAATCAATGCAGTATCAAATTGATTGAACGTAATCCCAAACGAGCCACACAATTAGCGGAAGATTTATCTAAAACCTTAGTTTTTCAAGGTGACCCTTCTGACGAATCGTTATTATTTGAAGAAAATATTGAAGCTACCGACGTATTTTTATGCTTAACGAGCGATGATGAAACCAACATTATGTCCGCTCTCTTAGCCAAACGTCTCGGGGCAAAAAATGCTATGGTGCTTATTCAACGTATGGCGTACGTTAACTTAGTGCAAGGCGGTACCATTGATATTGCCATTTCACCGCAACAAACTACGGTTTCTGCGATGTTAAGTTATGTACGCAAAGGCGATGTGGTGAATGCGGTATCTATGCGTCATGGTTTAGCGGAAGTGCAAGAAATTGTTTTACACGGCAATGAGAGCACATCTCAAGTCATTGGTCGTCGCATTGAGGCCTTAAAACTTCCCGTAGGAACGGTAATTGCCGCCATTGTACGCAATGAGGAAGTGATTATTGCAAAACGCCAAGTCGTGTTAGCGGAAAATGATCACGTTATTATTTACATTAATGATAAAAAATCCGTTAGCGAAATCGAAAAGCTTTTCCAACCAAGCGCATTTTTTATTTAATGAACACTCGCAAGGAAATTTTGTCTTTCTTTCCTTGCGAGGATCTTAAGCGAGAATTCGAGGCAAATCGACAAGACTATCAAGCACATAATCCGCTAAATTTTCCCCTTCAGCAGTCACGGCTTTTCCCGTACGCACTAAAATTTTCGTTTTGACTTTCGCCTCTTGGGCGGCTAAAAGATCTTCCACTTTATCCCCCACCATAACAGATTGTTGCGGATCAATCTTCAAGGCTTTAATGGCATCTTTCAACATTCCGCCTTTAGGCTTACGGCAATCGCATTGTTTTTGATATTCACCTTTTCCTTCTGGATGATGAGGACAATAATAAATACCTGCTAAATCAACATCTTGCTCAGCTAAAGACCAATCCATCCATTCTGTTAATTGCAAAAAATCCTCTTCGCTAAAATAACCGCGAGCAATTCCTGATTGATTCGTAACCACCACTAATAAATAACCCATTTGCTGTAATTTTCGCAATGTTGGGATAACCCCTTCAATAAATTCAAAATCATCAATTTTATGCACATAACCATGATCAATATTTAACGTACCGTCACGATCTAAAAATATGGCTTTTTTCATTTTTCTTTCTCTTTTCTTATTCAAAAACTTAAGGCGGATTATCGCGATTTCCTCTTAGTGGCGCAAATTTTTTCGTAAAAGTTTTAAAAAGCGCTTTACATAGCCATCTAGCCGTCTATAATGCCATTTATGCAAAAAAACACAGGTCTTTTTATGATTAAATTAGAAAATATTTGTAAAACTTTTAACGTGAATGGTCGCCAAATTAAGGCGCTCGATAACGTTAACTTAAACGTTCCCAAAGGACACATTTGTGGCGTTATTGGTTCATCTGGTGCGGGTAAAAGTACCTTAATTCGTTGTGTCAATTTATTAGAAGCACCAAGCTCAGGGAAAGTCATTGTTGATGGTAAAGAGTTAACCCAAATGAAAGCGGGGGAACTGATTCAAGCTCGTCGTAATATTAGTATGATTTTCCAACATTTTAATTTACTTGCTTCGCGTACGGTCTTTGAAAATGTTGCCTTACCTTTAGAGTTAGCGGGTAAATCGAAAAAGGTTATTCAACAAAAAGTCAGCGAACTTTTAACTTTAGTTGGTTTAAGCGATAAACATAACGCTTATCCTGCGAATCTTTCGGGGGGACAAAAACAACGTGTAGCCATTGCGCGCGGATTAGCGACCGACCCTAAAGTCTTGTTATGCGATGAAGCGACCTCAGCGCTTGACCCTGCAACTACGCAATCCATTTTAAAATTATTAAAAGAAATTAACCGTAATCTTGGCATTACGATTTTATTGATTACTCATGAAATGGATGTGGTAAAAAAAATCTGTGACCATGTGGCGGTCATTGACGGTGGGAAATTGGTGGAACAAGGTTCTGTCAGTGAAATTTTCTCTAATCCACAAACAAAATTGGCGCAAAAATTTATCCAAGGTACATTCCATATTCATTTACCGGAAGAATATTTAGATTCGCTTTCAGCACAGCCGAAAAATGAACATTCTTACCCGATTGTAAAATTTGAATTTACGGGTTCGTCCGTTGATGCGCCTGTGTTATCTCAAGCCTCTAAACGTTTTGGCATTGATTTAAGTATTTTAACCTCGCAAATTGATTATGCAGGGGGCGTAAAATTTGGTTTTACTGTCGCAGAATTAGAAGGGGATGCTCAAGCTGTCCAACAAACATTAAATTATTTAAAAGAACATCAAATTAAAGTGGAGATTTTAGGCTATGTTTAGTTCAATTACCCCAAGAATGTGGCAACTTTTATGGCAAGCTACGGGGGAAACCTTGTATATGGTTTTTGCCTCAGGTGCCGTTGCCGCACTTTTAGGTATTCCTTTAGGCGTGGCTTTATTTGTTACTCGTAAAAATCAAATTAAAGAAAATGCTTTTTGGTATCAATTTTTAAGTATTGTCGTCAATGTAGGACGTAGTGTACCTTTTATTATTTTATTAGTTGCTATTATTCCTTTTACAATGCTACTTTTAGGTACTTTTATTGGCACTACCGCGGCCATCGTACCTTTAAGTATTGCGGCAATTCCTTTTGTGGCACGCTTAGTAGAAAATGCTTTAATGGAAGTGCCTACGGGCTTAACTGAAGCAGCGAAAGCTATGGGCGCAACGAATTGGCAAATTATTACTAAATTTTTATTACCCGAAGCTTGGGGAAGTATTGTCAACGTTATTACCGTTACCTTAGTCACCTTAGTCAATTACTCCGCTATGGCCGGAACTGTCGGGGGCGGTGGTTTAGGTTATGTTGGCATTCAATATGGCTATCAAACCTATAAACCGATGGTGCTTTTATTAACGGTAATTATCTTAGTCGTGATGGTACAAATTATTCAAATGATCGGTGATGCTTGCGTACGCCGTTTAACACATAAATAAACTCACAGGAGACATGCAAATGAAACAACTTCTAAAAATTTCATTCATTACCGCAGCTTTATGCACCGCTTCATCCGCTTTTGCTCAAAATGGGCATTTAACCGTAGGCGTAATTTCAGGCCCTGAATTAACCGTTGCGGAAGAAGCACAAAAAATCGCTAAGGAAAAATACAATCTTGACGTAGAGCTTGTGCCATTTATGGATTATGTTACGCCCAATGCCGCTTTAGCCAATAAGCTCATTGACGCCAATGCTTATCAACACAAACCTTACTTAGATAAGCAGAAAAAAGACCGCGGTTACAATGACTTCGTGATTGTGGGAAATACTTTTGTTTACCCAATTGCGGCTTACTCACAAAAAATTAAAAATTTAAGTGATTTAAAAAATGGCGCTACCGTTGCGATTCCAAATGACCCAACAAACCAAGGCCGTGCGTTGCTTTTATTACAACAAGCCGGTTTAATTAAATTAGCGGACCCGAAAAGTTTAACTCAAACTGATTTAGATATTGTGGAAAATCCTAAAAATCTGGAAATTCAAACTTTAGATGCCAATTTAATTGCACGCACCTTAAGTCAAGTGGATTTAGCCGTTATCAACAGCACCTTTGCCAGCCAAAATAATTTATATCCAACACGCGATGCCATTTTGGTTGAAGATAAAGATTCACCTTATGTGAATATTATTGTTGCTCGTGAAGATAACCAAGCGGACCCTGATTTAATCAACTTTATTAAGGCTTTTAATACCGAAGAAGTGTATAAAAAAGCCCAAGCGGAATTCCAAAACGCCGTTGTGAAAGGTTGGTAAAATCACACTCGCACCGAAAAAAAGCCCCAAGTTTCAACGCTTGGGGCTTTTTTTATTTTGCAACTTCGTACTGAATCTTATCAATTTTCATATGGCGCAAACCATTAGGGGTGGCCACTTCAATGCCATCCCCTTGGCTTTTATTTAATAGAGCTTTCGCTAAAGGCGATAAAAAAGAAATCTTATTTTCTTTGGCATCGGCCTCATCTACACCGACAATTTTATATTGGCAAGTCTCATTTTCATCTTCTTGATAAAGCGTAACAACTGCGCCAAAACGTACAATTTCTTGCTTTAACTTTGAATTTTCAACAACTTGCGCTATACCTAAACGGGCGTCTAATTGTTGAATTTTCGCCGTTAAATAATTCATCTGCACGCGATGTTCCCCTTCTTGTTTTTTTAAGGCTCCTTGCGCTTGAATTAACTGCACTCGCTCTTTTTGCAACAATGCTAAGCCTTGAGGCGTCACATAATTTGGCACGCCTTGCGGTAAAAAAGCACGGGGCGCGACTAAAGGCACTTCTTCTTGATCACCTTCTTTCACAAATGCTCGGCTCATTTTTTCTCCTTAACAATTTTTCGGTGCGAGTTGCGCTTTTTCAGATTACTTTTGTTGCTTTTTTAACTCAAGGGCAAACATATCCGCGCCTTTTGCTAACATACGAATTTGAAAAATAACACGCTGTTTTAGCTCTTCGCGTTCTGTTTTTTTCATATCCAAAGCGCTTGCACCGGCTGAAAAAACTAAATTCACCACGCCTTCAGCTTGACTATAAGCTAATTCGCGAGGATATTGATGCTTTTGCTCAATATATTCGGCTAATTCGTGGGCGAAATGTTGAATTTCCCGATTCGTCGCATTCCGAAAAGTTTGTGATGTTCCTGATCTTTCACACAAAATTAAACGAAAAACGTTAGGATTATTCACCACAAACTCAAAAAAAGTCGACACGGAAATTGCAATAACACTGCCACCTTCAGAAATTCGTTGACGGGTTTGACGCATCAGTTGACGCAAGGCAAGCCCTGCTTCATCAACCATTTCCAGCCCCAACTCATCTAAATCTTTAAAATGACGATAAAACGAAGTGGGCGCTATCCCTGCTTCGCGGGTGACTTCACGCAAACTTAAACTCGAAAATGAGCGCTCAGAACTTAATTGATTAAACGCCGCACTAATTAAAGCACGACGTGTTTTTTCTTTTTGAATAGCGCGTATTCCTAACATTCTTTGCCTTCTCGCTCTGCTTTTGCTTGAGCTAATACTGGTTTTACCGCTTCTGCAATAGCTTGTGCTACGCGTTCATAACGATGACGTAAAGGCGAGCCTGGACGATAAATTAACACGACATCACGTTCTGGCGTCGGATTTTTACAAGGAATATAAACCACATCTTGCGATCTATCGCCTAAAATGGCTAATTCTGGCATTAAGGTAATGCCAACCCCCGTTGCCACCATATTATGTAAGGTTTCTAAACTGGTCGCTTGAAAATGTTTATTTTCTTTAGCCCCCATCGTAAAACAATAACCTGCTGTGTTATCACGCAAACAATGGCCATCTTCCAGCATTAAAATTTCTTCCCCATGTAAGCTTTTCATTTCAACTTCTTTTTCTTTTGCTAAAGGATGATTTTTCGGCGCGGCTAACTGCAAAGGCTCAGAAAACATTGGCGTGGTAATAAAGCATTCCAATTCAGGCTTAATGGGTAAAATCGCGCAATCTAATTTGCCACTTTCTAATTGCTCTGCTAATTGTGGGGTTTTCGCTTCATATAAAAATAGCTCAATTTTAGGAAATTTTTCACGAATTGTTGACACAATGTAAGGCAATAAATAAGGCCCTAAGGTCGGAATCACGCCTAAATGCAAAGGCCCTGACATTTCTTTGCCCTGTAAACTTGCCATTTCTTTAAAGGTTTTCACTTCTCGCAAAACTTCTCGCGCTTGTTCCACTAATAGCAAGCCTGATTGGGTAAATAACACTTTGCGACTGGTACGTTCAAGCAACACGGTATTTAATTCTTCTTCTAATTTACGAATTTGTCCACTTAACGTAGGTTGGCTAATTTTGCAGGCATCTGCTGCACGGCGAAAATGCTTATGTTCCGCTAAAGCCACTAAATATTCTAAATCGCGAATGTTCATATTTTTCCTTCTGTTTATTTTTTACTCTAAAATGATAGATAATAACGATTAAATAAATCAATATAATCGACTGGCAATATATTATATGTTTTCCTATAATTCACGCCAGTTATTTAACTTGCTCTCAAGGAGAAAAATTATGGCAACAATGGAAGGAAAAAAAGTTCCTCAAGTCACATTTCACACTCGCCAAGGCGATAAATGGGTTGATGTAACAACTGACGATTTATTTAAAGGTAAAACCGTCGTTTTATTCTCATTGCCAGGTGCTTTTACACCAACTTGTTCTTCTACGCATTTACCGCGTTATAACGAATTAGCAAAAGAATTTAAAAAATTAGGCGTTGACGATATTATTTGTATGTCTGTAAATGACACTTTCGTAATGAATGCTTGGAAAGCAGACCAAGAAGCGGAAAATATTACCGTTATTCCAGATGGTAATGGTGACTTTACAAAAGGCATGGGGATGTTAGTTGAAAAAGATGACCTTGGCTTTGGCCAACGTTCATGGCGCTATTCTATGTTAGTAAAAGATGGTGTCGTTGAAAAAATGTTCATCGAACCAACAAAACCAGGCGACCCGTTTGAAGTTTCTGACGCAGATACTATGATTAAATATCTTGACCCAAATTGGAAAGCTGCGCCTTCTGTAAGCCTTTTCACCAAACCAGGTTGTCCTTACTGCACAAAAGCACGCGTGCTTTTAGAAGAACGAGGCTATGAGTTTGAAGAAATTGTTTTAGGTCGTGATGCTACTATGGTTTCTGTTCGTGCCATTACGGGTAAATCCACCGTTCCACAAGTCTTTATTGGTGGCCAATACATTGGTGGAAGCGATGATTTAGAAAAATATTTTTCTTAATTGATCCCAAACCCTAAAAAATTGACTAGAATCTTCACCGCACTTATTTTTTAAGTGCGGTTTTTTTTTGGTCTCGCACCGAAAATTTGTTTAGGAAAGTTTATGTTATAAGGAGAAGCTATGTGTCAACTTTTAGGAATGAACTGTAATGTTCCCACAGATCTTCATTTTTCTATGGATGGATTTTATTTACGCGCAGGCAAAACTGACCAACATTGCGATGGTTGCGGTGTTGCGTTTTTTCAAAATAAATCTGTGCGTATTTTTCGCGACCATTTATCCGCGCTCAATTCACCTTTAGCCCAATGTGTGAAAAATTTTAATTTTAAATCTCTCAACGCCATTGCTCACATTCGCAAAGCGACGCAAGGCGAGGTCAATTTAGAAAATACCCATCCTTTTTTACGGGAAATTTGGGGCGAAAACTGGGTTTTTGCGCATAATGGGAATTTGAAAACTGTGCCTAGTTTAGGCAAAGATGAAATTGAATTTTATCAACCTATCGGCACAACCGATTCTGAATGGGCTTTTTGTTTTATGGCTAATGCCTTAAAAAATCGTTTTACGCAAAAACCTGACAACAAAACCCTTTTCGCCACTTTGCAAAAGTTAGGCCGTCAATTACAAGAGCAAGGCACTTTTAACTTTTTACTTTCAAATGGAAAAGTCATGTTTGCTTTTTGTACGACCGATTTATATTACCTCACACGCCAAGCCCCTTTTGGCAAAGTCGCGCGAGTCGATGATGATGCGGTGATCGATTTTAGTAAACTCACCCATGAAAACGATAAAGTGGCCGTTATTGCCACAAAACCTTTAACCAAAAATGAACCTTGGGTAAAAATGCAAAAAGGGGAATTATGTTTGTTTAAAGACGGTGAATGGCAAAAAATTTAATTTTAATGAAACATCTCGCGCCGAAAAAATAAATTTCGGCGCGAGTTTTTTTATCCTTGCTTAAGATGTTCGCGAATCAACGTTAAAAAGGCCTCGCCATAACGTTCTAACTTGGTTAAACCCACGCCATTAATATTTAAAAATTCGGCGCGATTTTGCGGTGTTTTCCGCGACATTTCTTGTAAACTTGCATCACTAAATACCATATAAGGCGGTATATTGGCTTTTTCTGCCAATTTTTTGCGTAAAAAACGCAGGCGAGCAAATAAATCTTTATTATAATTTTCCACACGACTTGATTGCGCCACCATATTGCTATGAGAAGGCATTCGCGGAAAGGCTAATTCTAAAGGCTTTTCCCCACGTAAAATCGGCACGGCTGATGCGGTCAGCCTTAATTGTGTATGGGGCATATATTGTCCGGGCATTTCCACCATAACTTGTTGCACAAAGCCCAAATGGATTAGTTGACGAATAATCGAATGCCAATATTCATTGCTGTTCTTTTTGCCCAAACCGTAAACATTCAGTTTATCGTGTCCATTTTCCAAGATTTTTTTATTTTTCATTCCGCGCAAAACGCCGATAACATAATGCACCCCAAAACTTTGCCCAACCCGAAAAATGGTCGACATCACTTTTTGCGCATCTAATAATGCATCATATTTTTTCGGCGGATCTAAACAAATATCACAGTTATGACAGGCCTCTTGGCGATGTTCACCAAAATAATTTAATAGCACCACACGTCGACAAGTTTGACTATCTGCAAACTCACCAATTGCATTCAGTTTGTACTGTTTAATTTCTCGTTGTGGGCTTTCTGGCTCTTCCCATAAACATTTTTGTAGCCAAGCAAAATCGGCGGGCGCATAAAATAATACCGCTTGCGCCGGTAAATTATCACGGCCTGCTCGGCCGGTTTCTTGATAATAAGCCTCGATACTTCGCGGTAAATCAAAATGTACAACATAACGAACGTTCGATTTATTAATTCCCATACCAAAAGCAACCGTTGCGACAATGACTTGAATATTATCGTGTTGAAAATCGTGCTGAATTTTCTCGCGATATTCATTTTCTAAGCCCGCGTGATAACCTGCCGAGCTAATGCCTTTGCTTTGTAATTTTTCCACGAGTTTTTCCACTCGTTTTCGGCTATTACAATAAATAATTCCACTTTTACCTTTTTGCCCTTGTACGAAATGCAAAAGTTGCTCTGTGGGCTTAAATTTTTCAATTAAGGTATAGCGAATATTCGGGCGATCAAAGCTCCCGATATAAGAAAAAGGTGCGTGTAAATTAAGGTGTTTAATAATATCACGGCGTGTCTCTAAGTCGGCCGTAGCAGTAAGCGCCATAATTGGCGTTTGCGGGAAACTTCGTTTTAAATTGCCTAATTGCGTGTATTCAGGGCGAAAATCATGTCCCCATTGAGAAATACAATGAGCCTCATCAATAGCAATAAAGCTCACTTTACATTGAGAAATAAATTGGAAAAAACTCTGCGTTAAAATTTTTTCTGGCGAAAGATACAATAATTTCAATTCGCCAGCTATTGCTTGTTCTTGTACTTGTAATTGAGTTTCAAAATTTTGGCTTGAATTTAAATAATCCGCCTTAATTCCATTTTCACGCAACTGCGTGACTTGATCTTTCATTAAAGAAATAAGGGGCGAAATCACTAACGTTAAGCCCTCAAAGCAAAGCGCAGGAATTTGATAACACAGGGATTTTCCACTTCCTGTTGCCATAATAACCAAACTATCTTGCCCATTTAAGGTGGCCTGCACCACTTCTTCTTGGCCAGCTCTAAAACTTTGATAACCAAAGGTTGATTTCAAAACCTCTAAAGCTTTCAGGGATAATTTTTCTTGCGATGCGCTTTGCGATGACACAATGTCTCCTTAATCATTGAAACTAACTTTTTCGCCATAATAAGCAAAAGCTTGAATTAACAAGGCCCAGAATGTTTCACCCTCTTGGTTAACCCATTGATTATCTTTAAATTTAAAATGATAACCGCCGGCACGACTTGCAAGCCATAATTCCAACAAAGGCTCTTGTTTGTTAATAATAATTTGGTTACCGTCATCTAAGGTGATGGTAAAAACACTGCCTTGCGTATCACAATCTACATCGCACTCTTGTGCCTCTAATTGTTCTTCAATATTTTGCCAAAGATTTTCAATATTTTGATGATAATCGCTTAATTGCATGTGTATTCTCCTTAAATAAATGAAAGGGAAATTATAAAGATTTTCACGAAATAGAGATAGCACAAAGGGCGAAATAATGGTAAAAGTAGCTCTTTAACCATCATAATAGGAAAAAAAAATGAAAACATTTCGCTTATTTTTATTCTGCGCCACCGTTGCAAGCCTCACTGCTTGTGGCGTGAAAGGTCCTTTATATTTCCCTGTTGAAAATTCTGCCCAAAGCCAACAATAAGGATACGTTATGCCGTTTTCTTTGCGCCAACAACAGCTTTTTGTCGATGAGCTGGCCGTTTTTGATCTTGCCGAAAAATATGGCACACCTTGTTATATTTATTCCGCCACAACCTTGCGGGAAAATTATTTCGCCTTTGAAAAGGCTTTTCCAGCTAAAGTCAAACATCTTGTTTGCTTTGCTGTTAAAGCTAACCCAAATTTAAGCATTTTACGCTTGCTGGCTTCTCTCGGCGCAGGCTTTGATATTGTTTCACAAGGTGAATTAGAACGGGTTTTACAAGCTGGCGCTGAAGGGGAAAAAATTGTTTTCTCTGGGGTTGGGAAAACGGTTTCTGCTATTGAACGTGCTTTAGATGTGGGAATTCGTTGTTTTAATGTGGAAAGCGAAAGCGAACTTCTGCGCATCGCTAAAATTGCCCAAGCCAAAGGCAAAGTTGCGCCTATTTCCTTACGCATCAATCCTGATATTAACGCTCAAACTCATCCTTATATTTCCACAGGCTTAAAAGAAAATAAATTTGGCATTCCTATGCAAAACGCTTTAGAAATCTACCTCAAAGCGAAAGAATGCCCGTCTCTTAAACTCGTTGGCATTGACTGCCATATTGGTTCTCAATTAACCGATTTAGCGCCTTTTAAAATGGCGGCAGAAAAACTTTTAACCCTTATTCAGCAACTGCATACACAGGGCATTCAGTTACAACATGTGGACTTAGGCGGTGGCTTAGGGGTGGCTTACAACGCGGAAAATCCGCCGAGTATTCAAGATTATGTGGAAAATTTCCTCGCCGTTTTTCAGGCTTATCCTTTAGAAATCATCATCGAACCAGGTCGTGCTATTTGCGCCGATGCGGGTATTTTGGTGACCCAAATTGAATATTTAAAACAAAATAGCGATAAACATTTTGCGATTGTTAATACGGGTATGCAACATTTATTGCGCCCGGCCTTATATCAAGCTCAAATGCCTATTTTAGAAATTCGTCCTCGCGCCGAAATTTTGCCTAAGCATTACGATGTGGTCGGGCCGATTTGCGAAAGTGCGGATTGCCTCGGCAAAAACCGCCTGTTACGCATTCAAGAAGGGGATTATCTGGCCATTTTAAAAGCCGGTGCTTATGGCATCAGTATGGCGTCTAATTACAACAGCCAACCGTTACCAATAAGTTTACTGGTTGAAAAGCAAGAGGTTAAACTAATCCAACGCGCTCAAACTTGGCAAGATTTATGGGCTTTAGAAGATCTTTGATGTTGACTGGGCTTTTGCCGGTTTTCTGACACAATGAACGATAGAACTTATTAAAGTTTAAGCACTTCTTTTACAAAAGGGATCGTTAATTTGCGTTTGGCTTGCAAAGAGGCTTTATCCAAAATAGATAAAGTTTCGGATAAGGTTTTTAAATCACGATCCATTCTTTTTAATAAAAAGTTCGTGGTTTCTTCAGGTAATTCAATGCCTCGCATTCTGGCATTTTCTTGCAATACTTGCCGTTTTTGCGCTTCATTTAACGTAGAAAGTTGATAAATTTCGCCCCAAGTTAAACGCGAAGCAAGATCCGGCAATTTCACATTTAAAGATGTTGGTGATTGATCCGCACTCATTAAAAGTAAGGTTTTTTTCGTTTCTTTAATGCGGTTAATTAAATCAAAAATTGCCACTTCCCATTCAGGATCACCAATAACGCTTTGTAAATCATCTAAACAAACCAATTCTTTTTGTTCTAAATTTTCCAAAACCGCTGGCGAAAAATAGCAAGATTTGCTTAACGGCACATAAATAGCACGACGTTGAGCGCGTAAAAATTCATTTACGGCGGCTTTTAAAAAATGCGTTTTCCCCGTTCCCGTTTCGCCCCATAAATAAAAGAACGGCTGTTGTAATTGACTGAAATTTTTGCGTACAGAATTAAGCAACAATAAATTATTGTCGCTATTAAAAGTTGCAAAAGTTTCATCGTCAATTTGATGGATGGGAAGAAGTAATTGAGTCAACGCCAAAGCCCTAAAAAAATAATTTGCCTAGCCTATAAAAAAATCCTGAAATTGGCAAGATATAAATAGCATTGAGATTGATTTCCTAAGGAAATTTCTCTTCTTTTAAAAAAAAGTTGCGCAACGCAAACGTTTGCGTATAATACAGCGAAATTTTTATTTTGTGAGTATTTTATGTTAAAAGTTAGCCTCTCCTTCTTTGTTCCAAGCACACTTTATGTCGTGCCAATAACTTTTTTCATAAAATTTTTTCAGACAGCTAAAGGGCTTGCTCTTTAGCTGTTTTTTTTATTTTAATATTAAGGAAATTTAATCAATGAATAGCACCGATTACAACTTTCGACTGAAAGATTCGCTTATTGGCTTACAATTTTTATTTGTTGCCTTCGGCTCTCTGGTTCTCGTTCCTATTTTAACGGGCTTAGACTCGAGCGTTGCTCTTTTTGCAGCAGGGCTTGGTACTATCGCATTCCAGCTTGTTATGAAATTTATAGGAAAAAACGAAATTCCGCCTATTTTTCTTGCTAGCTCTTTCGCCTTTATTGCGCCGATTAGTTTAGGCGTTCAAAAATGGGGCATCGCAGGCACCATGTCTGGCCTTTTAGCCGCCGGACTTTTTTATATTGTTTTTTCTCTGCTAATTCGTTTTTTTGGTAAAGGTTTCTTAAATCGTCTTTTACCGCCAACGGTTATCGGCCCAGTTATTATGTCCATTGGCTTAATTCTTTCTCCCGCTGCTGTAAATATGGCGATGGGCAAAACAGGGGACGGAAGCGCAGTTTTAGTACCACAAGATACGGCGATGATCGTCTCTTTCATTACGCTCGCCGCCGTTTTAATCATTTCCATTATTGGGAAAGGTTTACTGAAATTAGTGCCAATTTTAGTCGGTATTGTCGTAGGTTATAGTATTTCTTTCTTTATGGGCATCGTTGATTTTTCAGCGGTAAGTAAAGCGCCTTGGTTTAGTATTCCAAACTTTACGACCCCAGAACTAAACTGGAATGCTATCTTCTTTATTCTTCCCATCGCCATTGCACCTGCCGTAGAACATATTGGCGATATGCTGGCTATCTCGAGCGTTACAGGCAAAAATTATCTGGAAAAACCAGGTCTGCACAACACCTTACTTGGCGACGGTATCGCAACTATGCTTGCTTCAATGGTTGGCGGTCCACCAAATACCACTTACTCTGAAGTGACAGGCGCCGTGACTATTACCAAAGCGTTCAACCCAGCAATTATGACTTGGTCTGCACTCTTTGCCATTGCCTTAGCTTTTATCGGTAAAATCGGTGCCGTACTTGCAACCATTCCCGTCCCTGTTATGGGCGGAATTATGTTGCTCCTTTTCGGTATTATCACCGTTGTCGGCATTAAAACCCTCGCTAACCCAAGCGTTGATTTAAACTGCCCACGCAACCTTGCCATTGTCGCCATCATTTTAGTTTTCGCTATTGGCGGAATGAGTTTTGAATTTGGTGGCGTTGGTTTTAGCGGAATCGGTTTAGGCGCAATTAGCGGAATTATTTTAAACTTAATCCTCCCTAAAGCACGCCCAGAATAATCACTCACTCGCGCCGAAAAAATGAAAGAAACTTTTCGGTGCGAGTTTATTTTAGGCACAAAAAAAGCGCATTGTTATGCGCTTTTATTTTAAATACAGAAATGAAATCAGAATAATTCATGATAAAAATGCGCTAACGCAATTTTTATTTTTCCTTAAACTTAGTTAAGTTTAATAAGTTGTTCTTTTTGGCTTTCTGATAATGTATTAATTGAGATGATATTTAACGCTTGATTATCGCCACCTAAATTAACATTAACGGCTTCAGGTAATTTATACATTGCACCTGTTAATGGGTCTACGATTAAATGGCCAATTAAGCCACCAAAGAGGAAGTTACCGCCGATGTACCAACCATCAAGGGTTGAATCAAGCAAGATAGATTGTGTCGGTAAACCTTGTTTTTTAAAGGTAATCGTATATTTTTCACCTTTAAAGTAGCCTGCGCCAGCTTTTAAAACAACAACTTTAGGTGTTAAACCTTTAGATACAATCTCGCCAGCACGGTTTTTAATAACAAATTCCGCATTAGTTGGTTGAGATTGAATTTTTACAGGGTAATCGCTTTTACTTACGATTGTGGCACAACCTGTTAATAACGTTGTTGCCATAACTGTTGAAATTAATAATTTTTTCATTTTTTGTATCCTTTTGTATTTTTTTTCACTTTTTAATATA
>JAHHQY010000034.1 GCA_020026115.1 Actinobacillus sp.
GTCGCTGCCGCTATTGCTCGCGCGAAAGCGAAAAAAGCTCAGCAAAATTCCGCCGAGCCTCTCGCGCCGAAAATGGATAGCCAAGAAAGCGACCCGAAAAAACTAGCCGTCGCTGCCGCTATTGCTCGCGCGAAAGCGAAAAAAGCTCAGCAACAAGGCCAATTAGAAAAGGAAAAAGAGAATGTTTAAATTAACAAGCTCGCCCCACACACATTCAGGGGCATTAACTGCAAACGTTATGCTATGGGTTATGCTCGCCATGTTGCCTGCCCTTGGCGCACAAGTTTATTACTTTGGTTATGGCGTCTTAATTCAAGCCTTTTTGGCCTTAAGTTTTGCTTTTCTTTTGGAATTAGCGGTCACGAAATTGCGCCAGAAAAAAGCCTTTTTTTATGTTGGCGATTTCAGTGGTTCTTTAACCGCACTAATTCTCGCCATGGCTATTCCGCCTTATGCGCCTTATTGGGTGATTTTAATTGGTACTTTTTGCGCCATTTTAATCGGCAAGCACGTTTATGGCGGATTAGGGCAAAACTTATTCAACCCCGCTATGGTTGGTTATGTCATTTTATTAGTGTCTTTCCCCGTGCCTATGACAAGCTGGATGCCCGCAACGCAACTTTTCGCCCAAGCACCGAGTTTTGCTGACGCTTGGCATTTAATTTTTACAGGACAAACCTTAGCAGGACTTGATTTACACCAACTTAGCGCAAGCATTGATGGCTTAACGCAAGCGACGCCACTTAATGCTTTAAATACCAGTATCAGCAAAGGCTTACAATCTATGGCTGAGTTTAATCAGTTGCCGATTTTACAAAATAGCTTACCTTTCGCTTATGAACATTGGTTTGTGGGAATTGGCTGGGCGCAAGTCAATCTTTGCTTTTTAATGGGTGGGTTATTTTTAATCTTTAAACGCATTATTCATTGGCAAATTCCTTTTGCTTTGCTTGCTACGTTTTTTGTTTTATGCACGCTTCAATGGCTAAGTTCTGACATTGCGCCTAATCCCTTTTGGCAATTATTAAGCGGTGCGACTATGTTTGGTGCTTTTTTTATTGCAACCGACCCTGTCACGGCTTCCATTACCCCTAAAGGAAAACTCTTTTTCGGCGCGTTAATTGGTTTCTTGCTTTACCTTATTCGCTACTTTGGCGGATATCCTGATGCCATGGCTTTTGCCGTTTTATTGGCAAATATTTGCGTACCATTAATTGATCACTATACCCGTCCACGCGTGGCTGGGCATTTTAGAAAAGGAAAATAATATGCAAAAAATTCTCCCTGTGGCACAAAAAAATGGCTTACTTTTAGCTTGTGTTGCCTTAGTTTGCGCAAGCCTTTCTGCGGGTGTTTATTTTTTAACGAAAGATCGTATTGATGAGCAAGTGGCTTTACAAAAAACCGCACTTTTAGCGCAAGTAGTGCCTCAAACCTATTACGATAATCATTTACTTGCGACTTGCCAAAAACCTTCAGGCATTTTTGCACAAAATCCCTATATTACTGAAATTTGTCGTGCCGAAAAAAATGGCAAAATTACCGCTTACGCCTTTGAAACCATTGCGCCTAACGGCTATGCCGGCCCTATTCATTTAATTGTTGGTTTAACTCCGAAAGGCGAAGTTTTAGGGGTGCGAGTGACTGAACACAATGAAACGCCAGGTTTAGGCGATAAAATTGAACTGAAACATTCCAACTGGATTTTAACTTTTGCCCACAAATTTTTGCAAAAAGATCGCTTATCCCATTGGGCGGTGAAAAAAGATGGCGGTGAGTTTGACCAATTTACTGGTGCGACAATTACTCCGCGCATTGTGGTAAATCAAGTGAAAGTAGCCAGTTTATCCCTTTTAGAGAATTTAAAGTCCTTAAAACAAGGAGAAAAAAATGCAAGTTTCTGAGAATAAAGCACATATCAAGCCAAAAAATACGCCTTGGGGCGATTTATTGAAGCAAGGTTTTTGGCATAACAACCCAGCTTTAGTGCAACTTTTAGGGCTATGTCCTTTGTTAGCGGTGTCTAATTCTGCAACCAATGCCTTAGGCTTAGGTCTTGCCACAATTGTTGTGCTTATTTGTACGAATAGCGTTGTTTCCATTTTTCGCCAACATATTCCGCAAGAAATTCGTATTCCTATTTACGTTATGATCATCGCCAGTACCGTTACCGCAGTTCAGCTGATTATGAACGCTTACACTTACAGCCTTTATCAATCCTTAGGGATTTTTATTCCGCTTATCGTAACCAACTGTATTGTTATTGGGCGCGCGGAAGCCTATGCTTCGAAAAATCCTGTTTTACTTTCGCTTTTTGATGGTTTTGCTATGGGCTTGGGAATGACTTTTGTGTTGTTTTTACTTGGTGCTTTACGAGAACTTTTAGGAACGGGCAAACTTTTTATTGGTATTGAAAACCTTTTGGGGCCTTGGGCGAGCGTTCTACATTTGGATTTATTGCATCTTGAGCAGAGTTTCTTGCTTGCAATTTTACCGCCAGGGGCTTTTTTAGGTTTAGCTTTTTTATTAGCCTTAAAAAATATGCTGGATGCGAGAAAAAAGCATGAATAAAAGCAAACGTATTGAAATTTTAAAACGCTTACAAGCGGACAACCCGCACCCAACAACGGAACTTCAGTATCAATCTGTTTTTGAGTTACTTATTGCTGTTATTCTTTCAGCTCAAGCCACGGATAAAAGCGTCAATAAAGCGACGGCGAAACTTTTTCCCGTTGCCAATACCCCACAAGCTATGTTTGACCTTGGTGTAGATGGCCTTAAACCCTACATTAAAACCATTGGCCTTTATAACAGCAAAGCAGAAAATATTATTAAAACCTGTCGTGATTTATTAGACAAATATGAAGGCGAAGTTCCGCAAGATCGCGCTTCCCTTGAAGCTTTAGCGGGGGTTGGACGTAAAACTGCAAATGTTGTGCTGAATACGGCCTTTGGCCAGCCTACTATTGCTGTTGATACGCATATTTTTCGCGTCTGTAATCGCACCAAGTTTGCGCAAGGGAAAAACGTTGTACAAGTGGAAGAAAAACTAAATAAAGTGGTGCCGGCGGAATTTAAGGTGGATGTTCATCATTGGCTTATTCTTTTAGGGCGTTACACTTGCATTGCAAGAAAACCACGTTGTACATCTTGTTTAATTGAGGATCTTTGCGAATACAAAGAAAAAACATCTTAATTTTATAAAACTTCGCACCGAAAAATGTCCAACAAATTTTCGGTGCGAAACCCTTTTTACTTTAATGGCTTTTTAAGCGATCTTTTTTTCACGTCGATAGCTTGCTAATGCATTCATAAATAAGGCAATTAATGTACCTACTAGCAAGCCTACAAAAGTACCAGCAACAACAATTAAAGCACGTTTAGGTGCGGTACGATTAGCTGGATAACTCGGTTCTTCTTGATAAGAAAAAACATTAAATTGTGTTTTTCCTATTTGATCTTGAGCTAAATAAGCATTTAAATTTTTTAATTGATTTTTAATATCGTAATAACGTGTGGGATAAATCACCGCTAATTTTTTAAGCGAATTGATTTGTGCCGCTAAATACTTTTCACCTAACATAAATAAGAAAACATCATCATATAATGAGCTAGATTTTACTTGAATACCCACAGAAGCATTTCTAAAATCATTCATTTGCTTATATTGTATATTCATATAATCTTTAATTCCTGCATTTTGTGCAGAAGTTAAAGCACGCTCTAAATATTGTAATTTGAGCTGTTTCTCTGTATTCACAACGCCTTCAATTGCTTGTAACTCTTTCTTCAAAGCAACCTTAGTCACATCAATTTTCGCTTGTAAATTCATTAACAAATCTTTTTTCGTTATTTTATTCATATTTTCGATAAAAGCTTGCAAGGATTCTTGCGCAAGTTCCGGCGTTGGCGCAGAAAAACTGATCGATACACCATTTAAAGCAACGGCTGATTTCTCATTATCGAGCTTTTCAATCGCAATATCTTTCAATAATGCTTGTAAGGCTTTCTGTTTTGTTAACCCTTTGGCTTGTAATTCTTCATACATCGTTGTTGTTTGTAAAAATTCTGCTTGTTTAGTTTGAGAAACCAGATTCTTTTTAAATCGTGCAAATAAACTGCTTTCATCTTGGCTCTTAATTACCCCCATTTTATCCATATCGATTAAATAATTTGCGACATCTGTTTCTTGAGGCAAAGTCACAATCGCATGAGAGGTCCATACTTGTTTGGCTAATAAAGCATAAGCTAAAGATGCAAGAGCAAAAAGAAATGTCACGCCCATAATGAGCTTTTTCTTTTGCCAAAGAGATAAGAATAAAGCAATTAAATCAATTTCATCATCTTGATTTGCAACCGCTGGATTTTCAGGTTTCATTAGTAGTCCTTTTAATAAAATTTAAATTGAGAAAAAACATAAGGCTTTTTCTTACGGGTTAATATTGGCGATTATGTTCCGCCGGGGTAAATTTTTGTAATTTTTGTTTTTGTAAAATTTGATGGTAATAAGCATAAACCAACACATTTTGCACATAATTACGGGTTTCATAAAATGGGATAGTGGCAATAAATTTTGCCATATTATACTGCCCTTTTGAGCCGGCTAACCATTTATCTACACGATGTGGGCCGGCGTTGTAAGCGGCTGCAATTAAAATTCGATTATCGCCATATTTATTATAAAGTTCCTGCAAATGATGCACGCCCAGCATAATATTTTTTTGTGGTTCATATAATTGCTGTGTGTCTTTATAAGGCAACTTTTGGTTTTGAGCCGTACGTTTTGCTGTACTTGGTAACAATTGCATTAAACCATAAGCGTTCGCGTGCGATTTCACATCTGGACGCCAAGCACTTTCTTGACGGGCTATCGCCATAGCAAATGAGCGCGTAATTTGTTTATCTTTTAAATATAAATCAAACCAATCAACATAAGCCGTAGGTAAACGCAAAGGTAAATGTCCCCAAGCGCGAGCTTTAATTGTGGCGGCAACTTGTAAAGCGTACCATTTTTGTTTTTCTGCATAATGGGCAAAAGCTAAAATCTGTTGTGGATTTTTACCTTGTAATAAAGCCAACCAAGCTCGCATCGCAAACTGATTTTCATGCATATATTGCAATTCACGAATTAAATTGATCTTTTTTTGCTCTTGTGCATTCAGAGCAATATCCTCTTTAAAATGCACCATTGGCGGTTGATAAGATTTATTTAACTGTTGCGCCGCAAGCATAGGATAAAATCCACGTTGTTGCATCAATGCTTGCCAAATTTTCTCACCTTCTTTACGATTACCCCGTTGAATTTGAGCATCAGCTAACCAATATTGCCATTCTTGAGCCGTTTGTGCTTTCGGGGAAAGGCGCTCTAGCCAAGGTAAAATATTTTCATCATTGCGCATTGCCACACGGATACGACGTTCAATTAAACTATCGTCCCCTAACTTAACTAATTGCGCATCTCGCCAAGTTTGTAAACTTTTTTGCGTACTATCAAAGTAATGCTTTAATAATAATGTTTGCCAAGATTTTTTTTCTACTTCGCTTAACTGAAAGGCTTTCTGCCAATTTTTAAAGGTCGTTAAAGTGACGCCTTCGGGTAAAGTTTCGCTATTTAATTGTCGAACAAATTGCGGAAAAATGGTGAGCATTATTTTTTTACCTGTTGTTTTTTCTGCTATTAATTTTTCCACGGCCACGCTACTGTTCTTATTTAAAAGAGCCATAGGATTTTGGCGTAATTGTAAATATTGTTGTAAGCGATATTGCGTTTTTTTATCGGTGCTTTGTTTTATTAAATAACGCAATAAATTTTGATTATTTTTTTCAAAGGCATAAAAACCTCGTTGCAAAATCAATTGCTGGGTTAAATGTCCGTCTTTTTGCCAACTTTGTAATAAATCATCACAACTTTTCGGCAAACTATTTCCCGTTAACCAAAGTTTCGTTAATTCTTGAGTCGTTGTTTGCGTTAATTTTTTCCCTACTGCGCCATGTTCTTTTGCTTGTAAAAATACGCATTGATTACTGGTATTTTTAGGTAACCATGGTTGATATTTAAGAATATCCGCCCAGTTTTTTTGCTTAACTTGTTCATTTAACCAACGCTGTTTTAAGGCGTTCGTTGAAAGAAATGTAGGTAAAGTTTTTTCTACTCGTTGAATTTCTGACCAAGTTAAACCCAAAGGGGATTGCAACAACCAAGTGTATTGGGCAATTGGGTATAATTCATAGTGTTTAAGTTGCTTTAATAATGCGTTCACTTGGCGTTCTTTTTCCGCACTATTTGGCTTTTTAAACCATATTTGTAAGTTTTCGTAGGCTTTCCGTTCTTGCTTTAATTGAGCGCTCGGCGCTTGGGCAAAACTGATCGGTGAAAAGGTTATACTCGCCACTAACCCCACAGAAAACAAGGCTTTTTTTGTTAAATAAGCTTGTAGTGTTCGTAATTTCATGGACTTATTTTCTCCTTTTACTATTTCCTAGATAAAAAGCGCGAGCAAAAAATTTTACTCGCGCCGAAATTTTACCTTAAAAGTGAGAGTTAAGGTAACTCTTCAATCGCATCTTTATCCACTTTTTGTGGCACCATATGCTCACGTTTTAAACCTAAATCCAAGGCAACACTAATTGCAATGTAAATGGTGGAATAAGTACCAAAGGCAATCCCCACTAATAAAGCCAGGGAAAAACTATGAATAGTTGGCCCACCAAAGGTAAATAACGCAATAACCACAAATAAAGTGGTAATTGAGGTCATTAAAGTCCGCGCAAGGGTTTGTGTTAAAGAAATATTCACAATTTCAATCGTATCTACACGGCGAATTTTACGGAAATTTTCACGCACGCGGTCGAATACCACGATACTATCGTTTAAGGAATAGCCCACTACGGATAAAATTGCCGCCACAAAGGTTAAGTCCATTTCGATTTGGAAAAAGGAAAAAACGCCTAGCGTAACCAATACGTCATGAGCTAAAGCGACGATAGCCCCTGCGCCCAATCGCCATTCAAAACGAAAACCAATGTAAGCGAGCAACAATAATAAAGTGGCAAAAGTGGCATAAATGGCGCTATCTGTTAAATCTTTACCCACATTTGGTCCTACAAATTCAACGCTTTGTATTTGCAAATTCGGGTCTTCTTCCGTCAGCATCATTTGAATTTTATTGCCCACTTTCGCATTCCCTGCGGCTGCAGGAAGACGAATCATCACATCGCGTACATCGCCCATAGTTTGAACAACCGCACCTTCAATATGATTATCGCGTAAAATATCACGCACTTTGTTTAAATTAGCTGGCTGAGAAAAATGGGTTTGTACAACCGTTCCGCCTGTAAAATCCAGCCCCCAGTTAAAACCTTTTGTCGCAATACAAAACACGCAAAGACTTGTTAAAACAAGGGAAAATATGTACGCAACAAGGCGATATTTCATAAAATTCACAAGTTTAAAGGGCAATACAATCCCTTTGTACTTATGAATGGTTTTATTTCGATTAAATAAACTCACAATTTTGTCCTTAAATGGATAATTTTTTCACGCGTTTACCGCCATACACGAAGTTTGCTAACATTCGCGTACCTGTAATCGCCGTAAACATTGAGATTGCCACACCTAAAGAAAGCGTTACTGCAAAGCCTTTTACTGGGCCTGTACCAATCGCGTATAACACGATACAAGTTAAAATAGTGGTTAAGTTTGCATCAAAAATACTGCTAAATGCCCCACTATAGCCTTCATTAATCGCTTGCTGTACGCTACGTCCATTGCGTAATTCTTCACGAATACGTTCAAAAATCAGTACGTTCGCATCAACAGACATCCCGACTGAAAGTACAATCCCTGCAATACCTGGCATCGTTAAGGTTGCGCCTGGCAATAAAGACATTAAACCAACTAACAACACCATATTGGCAATTAAGGCGATATTAGAGAAAAGTCCAAAAAGGCGATAATAAACCAACATAAAGAGAATTGTAATCGCTAAGCCCCAGATACCCGCTTCTAAACCTTGCGCCACATTTTGCGCCCCGAGAGATGGGCCAACGGTACGTTCTTCTACAATTTGAATTGGCGCAGTTAAAGCACCTGAACGTAACAAGACTGAAAGATTTTGCGCTTCTGCGGGGGAATCAATGCCTGTAATTTGGAATTGGCTACCAAAACGACCTTGAATGGTGGCGACATTAATCACTTGTTCGTGTTTTTCTAACATCGGTTTGCCATTCGCATCTTTTTTACCGCTGTCTTTATATTCTACATACAAAGTGGCCATTGGTTTTTTCAGGTTCAACTTGGTGGTTTGAGCCATGATCTCGCCACCTTCCGCATCAAGGGTCACACTAACTTGCGGACGGCCAGCTTGTTGATCGATTCCTGAATTTGCATTAGTAATATGTTCACCGCCTAAAACAGCGCGACGATACAACACGACAGGGCGACCATTTTTATCGTATTTCACTTCAGAATCAGACGGCACCATTCCACGCATAGCGGCATCTAAATTGGCATTTTGATTCACTAAGTGGAATTCTAAGGTTGCTGTCGCACCTAAAATTTCTTTTGCACGAGCCGTATCTTGAATACCTGGTAATTCCACAACGATACGATCCGCACCTTGACGTTGAATCACAGGTTCTGCAACCCCTAATTCTTCAACCCTTTTTCGTAAAATACTTAAGTTTTGTTCAATCGCTTGATTACGTTCTTCCACTAACGCATTTTCTGACAAACTTAAAGATAATTGGTTATCGGCAATTTCTTTAATTTCTAAGTTAGGGTGTTTTTTGTGTAAAAAACGTTTTACATCATCTAATTGACTCGCATTTAATAGCGTGACTTCTGTACTAAAGTCTTTTCCTGCACTAATGCCACGATAACGATATTTCGCTTTGCGTAATTCTGTACGTAAACTATCTTCAAGTTGTTGTTGACGCTTATGCAAAGCTGTATTCATATCAACTTGCATAAGAAAACGTACACCACCTCGCAAATCTAATCCCCATTTCATTGGCGTACCACCAATGTCGGCCAACCATTTTGGCGTTGCTGGCGCTAAGTTTAAAGCTACCGAATAAGCATCGCCTAAGCGTTGATGAATTTTGTCTTTGGCAAGAAGTTGCGTATCCGTATTATCGAAACGCGCAAGAATTGAACCTTCGTCTAATGTTAAGGATTTTGCTTGAAGATGATTTTGACTTAAAATTTGTTGCACATCGGCTAAAACTGCCGTGTCGGCTTGGTGTCCGCGCGTTCCTGAAATTTGAACCGCAGGATCTTCACCATAAAGATTTGGAAGAGAATATAAAGCACCAATGGCGACCACAAGGATCACCATTAGATTCTTCCATAAAGGGTAACGATTTAACATAAACTTCCCTTGTGGAATGATTTAAACAAGAAATTAAAGATCCGCAATTGGTTGATCTTTTGGTAATACCGCAACGATAAAGTTACGTTTAATGCTCACTTGAGTGGTTGAATTTAATTCAATCACAACATCGTTGCTTTCTGGGCTAATTTTCGTGATACGCCCCACTAAACCACCTGATGTTAATACTTTTGTACCTTTTGCAAGTGAAGCCATCAATTCGTTATGTGCTTTGTTGCGTTTTGCTTGCGGGCGATAAATCATAAAATAAAAAATCAACCCAAAAATGACAAAAATAAGTACCATTGAAAGTGGACTACCTTGTTGTTGCATAATCTTACCTCTTTAAATTTAAGTGAAAAATGCGAAAAAATAGGCGGCTAAAATACCATAAAATCAAACAAAAAGGGAAACTATTTACATTTTTACGCCTTTCTATCGGTGAATAATTATGCATTTAGCGTTAATTTTTAATACGCCCTTTTTGCCCCCATTGATTACCCAATAAAAAGGCAATCAAACCAAAAGTTAAGGCCGGTACAATGGCGTGAAAACCTAAAAGTTTAATCCCTTGCCCGGTTAAATAAATATAGCTAAAAAAGCCCGTTAGCATAGAACAAATTGCCCCCGTGCTATTAGCCTTTTTCCAATATAAACCAAATAAAATCACCCATAAAAAGGTCGTTTCAAGTCCGCCTAAGGCAAATAAATTCAACCAAATTAACATATCAGGCGGATTTAGCACGGCAAGCGTCACTAAAATGGTCATCACTAATGTTGTCAAGGTTGAAAGTTTTTTTATGCGTTTTTCATTTAATCTCGCTTCAGGTTTAAAGCGTAAATACAAATCTTTAATCAAGGTCGATGAGGTTTGAATTAACATCGAATCAATGCTCGACATAATCGCAGCCATAGGCGCGGCAAGAAAAATTCCCGCAACAATCGGTGGCATAACACGAATCATTAAGGTTGGGATTATTTTATCCGTAATGGTTAAATCAGGAATAATGGCTCGGCCTAAAGCACCTGCCAAATGAATGCTGAGCATCAATACGGTAATGACTACCGTGCCAATAATCACACCACGATGTAAGGCTTGACTATTTTTATAAGAAATCGCTCGAATCACAGTACTTGGTAAACCCAGCAAGCCAAAACACACCAACACCCAAAAAGACATCATAAAAGTAAAATCTAACGGGCGAGATTCAATACCATAAGGGGTTAATAATCGTGGATTAATCGTGGCTAATTTTTGCATAATACTCGCCACACCACCGCCGGCATGAATCACAGCGAACAATAATAGAAATGTTCCTATCATCATAATAATGCCTTGGATGCTATCGGTTAACACCACAGCACGAAAGCCACCAATAAAGGTATAAATCCCCACGGTTAGGGCAAACAATAACACCGCGATTTTATAATCGATATTTAAGGTCGTTTCTAATAAGCGCCCGACACCGATAAATTGCACCGCCATCATAATAAAAAATGACAGTAACAAAGCCAGGCTTGCTAATAACATAAGGCTATGGCTTTTATAACGCTCAAATAAAATATCATTGATGGTTAAGCTATTGTTTTTACGCGCTAATATGGCAAATTTTTTGCCTAACACGCCTAACGTAAACAGCACAACTGGAACTTGAATCATCGCGAGCAGTACCCAACCTAGCCCGAATTTATACGCCGCACCAGGTCCACCAATAAAAGAGCTTGCGCCAACATAGGTGGCCGCGGTGGTCATCGCCAACACAAAGCCTGTCATAGAGCGATTTCCCACATAATATTCCGTTAGAAAATCCCCTTTTTTACGTTGACGAAAGGCATAGACGGCCCCCGCAAAAACAATGACAATATAAGCCAATAAAGGCAATACAATGGCAAAATTCATATACTTTACTCTTTATCTAAAGGCGAATCTTTTTTCGGCGCGAGTTCTAAATCAATATCTTTGAAAAAATAGCGAATCACGACGGCGGTGACAAAAATAAAAAAGACGGGTAAATAGAAACAGGATAATTCAAACCATAAAGGAAAACCGAAAAATCCTGCACGAGCGGGAGCAAAATAGGCACATAAACACCAACCACCTAAATAAAAAAGCGTTAAGGCGAAGGCTAAACGTGCTTCTTTCGTTGCTTGTTTTAAAGTGTTATCAACATGCTTCATTTTTCTGTTACTCGAAAGGGGCTAAACGCCCCTTTATTTTAAAAAAACTGCTTTAAATTTAGTCGTTTAAGCCAAGTTTTTTCTCTAAATAATGAATATTTGTGCCACCACGTTGGAAATTTTCATCGGCTAAAATTTCTTCTTGCAATGGAATATTTGTTTTAATGCCACTAATGATCGTTTCCGACAAGGCATTTTTCATACGCGCAATGGCGACCTCACGATTTTCACCATGAGTAATGAGTTTACCCACCATTGAGTCGTAATGCGGAGGAACACTATAACCGCCGTATAAATGAGAATCCCAACGTACGCCTAAACCGCCTGGAGAATGTAAATGGGTCACTTTACCAGGGGAAGGTAAAAAGTTAACCGGATCTTCTGCATTGATTCGACATTCAATCGCATGCCCTTTGACTTTAATCTCATCTTGACGAACAGAAAGCGGTAAACCTGAAGCAATGCGTAATTGCTCTTTCACCAAGTCCACGCCGGTAATCATTTCTGTAACAGGATGCTCAACTTGAATACGCGTATTCATTTCAATGAAATAAAATTCGCCATTTTCATATAAAAACTCAAAGGTTCCCGCACCGCTATAACCAATCTCAAGACAAGCATTTGCACAGCGTTCGCCAATATTTCGGCGCGTAAGCTCATCAATACCTGGCGCTGGCGCTTCTTCCAACACTTTTTGATGGCGACGTTGCATCGAACAATCACGTTCTGCTAAATAAACCGCATTTCCGCATTTGTCCGCAAGAATTTGAATTTCAATATGGCGTGGATTTTCTAAATATTTTTCCATATACACCATATCGTTATTAAACGCGGCTTTCGCTTCAGCTTTCGTTAAAGCAATGGCTTCTTCTAAATTATCTCCACGGCGAACAACACGCATACCGCGACCGCCACCACCGCCTGAGGCTTTAATAATAATCGGATAGCCAATTTCCTCCGCCATGGCTTTATTTTTCGCCATATCGAAGCCTAAAGGGCCATCAGAACCTGGTACGCAAGGCACGCCAGCTTTTTTCATCGCATGGATAGCGGAAACTTTATCGCCCATTAAACGAATCACTTCAGGACTTGGGCCAATAAAAATAAAACCAGAACGCTCAACTTGTTCTGCAAAATCTGCATTTTCAGATAAAAAACCATAACCAGGGTGAATCGCATCAGCCCCTGTTACTTCCGCGGCAGCAATAATCGCAGGAATATTTAAATAGCTTTTGGCTGAAGGCGCAGGTCCAATACAAACGGTTTCATCGGCCAATAAGACATGTTTTAAATCACGATCTGCCGTTGAATGTACTGCAACGGTTTTAATGCCTAATTCTTTACAAGCGCGTAAAATACGTAAGGCAATTTCACCACGATTGGCAATGACAACTTTTTCAATCATCCTTCGCTCCCGTTTATTCAATCACGATTAAAGGCTCATCAAATTCCACAGCTTCGCCATCACTTACTAAAATCGCTTTTACTACACCCGCTTTATCCGCTTCAATGCGATTCATCATTTTCATTGCTTCAACGATACAAAGCGCATCGCCAACTTGTACGCTTTGTCCAACTTCTACAAATGGCGCAGCTTCTGGACTTGGTGCGCGATAGAAAGTTCCAACCATTGGCGAGCGAACTTGGTGACCGCTCATTGTGCTTGCAACTTCAACAGAAGATTCTGCAGGGGCCACGCTTGCCGAAGGTAAAGGTGCTGGCGCAACAACCTGCTGAATAGGCGCATAAGCCTGAGGTTGTGCCACAGAAGAACCGCGGTTAATGCGAATGGTTTCTTCCCCTTCAGAAATTTCTAATTCCATAATTCCTGATTCTTCTACTAATTCGATAAGTTTTTTAATTTTGCGAACGTCCATAATGGTTTCCTAAATAGTTAAAATTCTGCCCGTTTTTGCCATAAAAAACGGAAAAATTAGATAATCTCGCTTAAATTTTTGCTGTGCAAAGGGTACAGGATTTTTTTTTTTTAGCAAATAAATTCTGCTATTTTGTCTAATTTTCTATGAAGTTTGGCTCTTTTTAAGTTTTTTTTGCCCCCATTGCGATCTTAATAAAAGCATAAACCCCCTGCGAGCGGTAAATTACTCGCCTTCCTCTACGCAATTCGTTATAATTTTTTACCCTTATTTCTTATTTTTGGTGATGTTATGAATCGATTAAAATCTCTCTCTTGCGCTGTTCTTGTACTTGCGTTATCCAATTCAACCCTCGCTCGTGACACGCTTCATTACTACTCAATTCAAGAAGCCTTAAATTCACCTGATGCGGCCAAAGTATTAGATAAAAATATTAAACTTTATTTTAATCATGGCGTTGACGGCGAAGTTGTCGGCAAAAATCTTGTAACAAACCGTAAAACTAGTGCGTTTGCAAAATCAGATGAAAAAGCTTGCCGTTGGGCTTTTTTATCTGGTGTGAAATCGCTACAAGCTCGTGCGAAAAAAATGAAGGCAAGCAAAGTTGCTAACATTCATAGTTTTCATAAGAAAACGCCTTACTATAGTTCGACAAAATATGAATGTCACGCAGGGGCGATGATCGCTCGCGTAGCCTTAAGGGGCGATATGGTTAAATAATTTTGAAAAAGAACGAAATTTGATTTTCGTTCTTTTTTTTTACCTTTTTATCTGCCCATTTTTCGGTGCGAGTGTCATTTGTTTTTGTGGCATAAACGATAAATTTTCGTTAAACTATACGCGTTTTTTTAATTAACTATGGAAGAAAAAATATGTTTGGAAAAGGTGGCTTAGGCAACTTAATGAAACAAGCGCAACAAATGCAAGAGCGTATGCAAAAAATGCAAGAAGAAGTGGCGCAACTAGAAGTAACCGGTGAATCGGGCGCAGGTTTGGTCAAAATTACCATCAATGGCGCACACAACTGCCGTCGCGTTGAAATCGACCCTTCTTTAATGGAAGACGATCGCGAAATGTTAGAAGATTTAATCGCTGCGGCATTTAACGATGCTGTACGTCGCGCAGAAGAATTACAAAAAGAAAAAATGAAAAGCGTTACTGCAGGTATGCCTTTACCTCCAGGCTTTAAAATGCCTTTCTAATCAGCAATGTAATCTTAAATAGCGCCGCACTTTTGTGCGGTGTTTTTCTTTTCCTAGGAAAATTTCTATGCAAAGCAGTCCTTTAATTGAACATTTAATTCGAAACTTACGGGTTTTGCCGGGTGTCGGTCCAAAATCAGCCCAACGTATGGCGTACTATCTTTTACAACGTAATCGTCGTGGTGCTTTGGATTTAGCACAAGCATTAACAGAAAGTATGCAAAAAATTGGGCATTGTCAGCAATGTCAAACCTTTACCGAAGAAGATGTTTGTAAATTATGCCGTAATCCTCGCCGTCAGCAATCTGGCTTACTTTGCATTGTCGAACAACCTTCGGATATTCAAGCCATTGAGCAAACAGGCCAATATGCGGGGCGTTATTTTGTCTTAATGGGGCATCTTTCACCTTTAGATGGGATTGGGCCAAAGGAAATTGGCTTGGATTTATTAAATCAGCGTTTACAGCAAGAACATTTTAATGAAGTGATTTTAGCGACAAATCCGACTATTGAAGGCGATGCTACGGCAAATTACATTGCGCAACTTTGCCAGCAATATGATATTCCTGTTTCGCGCATCGCTCATGGTATTCCCGTCGGAGGTGAATTAGAAACCGTTGATGGTACAACGCTAAGCCACTCTCTTTTAGGTCGACGTAATCTGTTTTAAATAAACTATCGCATCACACTTTTGATGCGATATTTTTTTATAAAAATCTTTCTAAATAAAATAAAAATAAGATGGCAAGAACCCCAAAGATAATGCCTAATAAATTAATTTTATTCATTTTTTCTTTAAATGCGAAAGTTCCAATTAAAGTACCTGCAATAATCACCCCAATATTCATACTTGTAAAAACTAAGGTTGGATTGTCACTGAAATATTGATGAGCGCGAATATAAAATAAAATATTAAAGAAATTTAATGCACCTAAAGCTAAACCGCATACCGCGCTGGCTAATGTCCATTGCGTGCGTCTTATCACTAAATAGCTAAACATAAAACAACCGGCTAATAAAAAGGCGACAAACAAACTATTTGCAAAAGCGCCCCCCATTTTCGCAATTTGTTTAAATAAAATATCGCAAAGCCCGTAACCTAACCAAACTAAGGCTAAGAATAAATAGCTCTTCCCTCTGGCGCTTTGCTCATTTTGTGGTTTATACACTAAGCAAATTAACGCAATAAACGCAAAAATAACGCCGATAATATTGGCCATAGTGGCTTTTTGACCGAATAAAAAAAACGCCGCTAAAATCGGTAAAAATAAAGAAAGGCGTTGCGCTGCATCTGTTTTAGCAATACCTGCTAATTTAATCGCTTGATAGAAAATAATAAAAACGCTGGGTAATAAAATTCCTAAAGCAAAAAAGATGGGCATTTCTGGACTGGTTAATAAAAATTGATTGATGTCTAAGCCATTAAAGGTCGGTTTTAATAAGAGATAAGTTAAACTGCCTGCAAGCAAATAATTAAAGGCAATGACTTGTGGAACAATAATCTGACGCCCCTTCGCTAATTTTAATAAGACAGAAACTAACACGCTAAACGTGATCGCTAAAAATAAATTCTCCATTTGAAGTTCCTATTTAAGAATAAAAACAAAATATCTTAGCCCTTATTCTTGCTTTCTTCAACACTCCTTCTAGGTAAAAAAAAAGCTATGTTGTTGCCAACATAGCCTTTTTATTCATTTTAGGGGTAAAAGGATTAGTTTACATTAAAGAATAATGGAATAACGAAGAGTGCAACAAGGGCTGCGATAATTCCATATACAACCATTGGGACGATAGTTTTCTTAATGATTGTACCTTCTTGGTTATCAATATTTAATACAGAGCTTACAGCAACGATATTGTTGATACAAACCATGTTACCCATCGCACCACCAACTGATTGTAAAGCTAAGATTAATGCTGTAGATAAACCTGTCATTTCAGCGGTTGATAACTGTACGCTACCGAAAGTTAAGTTAGAAACTGTATTAGAACCTGAGAAGAATGAACCGATTGCACCTAAATAAGACGCGAATACTGTCCAATATTGTCCTGTTGCTTCCGCAAAACTTTTACCGATGATTTTCACCATAGAACCGTCGCCACCAACTAACATTAATTTAACCATGATTAATGCGCCAACTAAGGCTAAGAATGGGTTACGGCTTTGACGTAAACTGTCTGCGAAGACACCTTTCGTTTGTTTTAAGCTTAATGCGAAGAATGGCGCTAAAATCACAACAGTTACGATAAATGGAATTAAAGCTGGTACATAAAGTAATTTATAGCTTGCATTGATTTGCGTTCCAAAAATGTGATTTAAGCTTAATACTAAACCTTCACTTACATCGAAATAACCTAAAGAACCAAGTTGTACGCCAAACCAATGTGTCGCATTGTTTAACATCGCTTTAAATGGTAATTGTTGAATACGTGTAATAATTAAGATGAAGATTAACATTCCTGTTGGTAATAATGCGCGTACTAAATCACCACGGCTTACTGCGCCTTGTAATTCTTCGCCATCTTGTTTTTCTAAGCCAATACCTTTATTCGCCGCGAATACAGAAACTAATAAACCAACAGCACCACCCACTAACGCAGGGAATTCGTAGTTAACGAAAGCGATACCGATGTATGGAATCATACAAGCGAAAATGCTGATGTAAATGAATGTTGCATTTTTACGGATTTGTTCCCAACTTACCACAAAACGTAATGCCATAACTGGAATGACTAACGCGGCGAAAGCGTGGATAATCGATGTGATTTGACCGATTTCTAAAATTTCCGCTGTCGCTAAGTTTAATGGCGCGAAACCAAACCAAGTTGGTGTACCTACCGCACCAAAAGAAACAGGTACAGAGTTCATAACTAAAGCTAACATCGCAACGCGTAATGCAGGGAAACCTAAACCAACAAGAATTGGTGCTGCGATTGCCGCAGGAGTACCGAAACCACTTGCGCCTTCAATCATAAAGGCAAAAGCCCAACCGATAATCATTAATTGCGCAACTGGGTTTGGATTGATGTGTCCTAACCATTTACGCATGATGTTTGTTACGCCTGATACTTCAGAGAAACGGTTAAATAAAATTGCACCAAAAATTACTGTAATTGGTGTTTGTACAGCAATTAATGCAGAAGTAATATTCGCACTTACTGTAACGATGTCTGTTTGGAAATAAATTAATTGAATAATTAAAATTACTACCGCGATCCATGGCAAGGCCACATAAGAAGGCCAAGCTTTACGTTTTACCATTAAAAAAATCAGTAAAACGATAGGAAATATACTGAGGAAAAGTGCCATAAATACTCCGTTAACACACTTATAAAAAATTACATAAAAAAATTAGGCGCTAATTCTATTCACTTTTGTAAGGTCTGTGTAAATTAAATGTTAAAAATGTGACCTAACTCACAAAAAAAAGTGATTTTTTTTGATTATTTAGCTTGTAGGTTGTATTTTCTTACTTTTTAGCTAAAAAAAAAGAACAAAAAAAAGTGTCGTTTTTACATTTTATTTTCTTTTTTCGACACT
>JAHHQY010000035.1 GCA_020026115.1 Actinobacillus sp.
GCTTAATAACAAAAAGTTTTATACAAAAATTTAAAAAAGAAAAATAATGACACTCGCGCCGAAATTTTTCCTTTTTTTCGGCGCGAGTTATTTTAGGCTCGTCTTTTTTGATAGAGAAGATAAAGACTTGCGCAGAAAAGACCCACGAGTAACCCGCTAATATGGGCGGCATTTCCCATTTGAATGTGAATGATTGGCGCGAGAAAGCCAAGTAAAATTCCCACAATGACCATCATGAAAAAGCCTTCAGGTAAGGCAAAATTTTGCGCAAATTTGTCGCTTAATAAAACAAAGCCTAACACGGCGTACACCACACCCGATAAACCAAAGAAAGCAAAACCAGAAAAATAATTTTGCACAAAGCCAGAAAGAAACGCTGAGCTTAAGGTTAAAAAGAATAAAAAGAAACTGCCACATTGACGTTCAATGGCGCCCGCAAAAAGCCACCAAAAAACTAAATTAAAGCCGATATGCCAAAAAGAGAGATGGACAAAAGCATGAGAAAAATAGCGCCAAAATTCTCTTTGTTGCGCTTCAAAAGCGGGAAAATGCGCCCATTGCATAATAGGTTCCGCGAAAGAGCAAACTTCGCCTAAATAAATCAATGCGCAAAGACAAGTAATAAAAAAGGTGAATTTAATGGGGCAAAGAGTTCGCCAATGTATCTTCGGTAAGTGAAAAGATATTGCGGGCGTTGAGGTATGACCAACTTCCCAACTTGCATTTTGAACTTGTTGGTTAAAGGGTTGAAAGTTTTTTGCTTCTTGTTGTAATTGAGCAAAAAGAGGATGTTCTTTTGCCAAAAAAGCCCCATAAAAGGGTTGGCTTTCCCCTGGAATTTCAAGAGGAATGATTTCTAAGGTAAGTTGATATTTTTGTTGAATATAATCACGAAATTGCCAAGCAAATTTGGCAAATTCAGTAGCAAAAAGAAGTTCCATTTTTTATAATTCCGCCAATGTTTTGAAAAATAAGGATAAAGTATGTCAAAAAAGCATGTTATGCCGAAAAATTTTAGCACTTTTGCTTGGGCAATAGGGGCTTTTTGTTTCCCTATAACAATGTATCCCGTTTTTATTTTGCTTTCGCCAAATTTAACGGAAAATCCGGAATTGTCGAGTTTAACCTTACGCGCGATGACCATTTTTTTATGGGCGTATCCTATTTTTTTAGCTTTATGGGCGCGAGTGGCTTACGTCTGGCATAAAAAAGATCAACGTTTAGGTAAACTTATTTTAAGTATGGGTTTTATGTTTTTTTATGGCACGTTATGGATGATTTTCCGTTGGGGCTTTATTATTCAGGCTTAAAATAAAAAAAACCAACATCAAAAGATGTTGGTTTTTATTTTGTTTATTTATCTAAAACCAAAGTAGGTAAGCAAAGCCTGTAATCACAAACACACTAATAATGTTTAAAACAAAGCCTGCGCGAATCATATCGCGTTGCTGAATTTCCCCTGTACCAAAAACAATCGCATTAGGTGGCGTTGCAACAGGCAACATAAAGGCACAAGAGGCGCCTAAGCCTACAATTAACGCCAAGCCTGTTTCTGGTAAACCAAGAGATTGAGCGATAGAGATAAAAATGGGTACCAATAAGGCGGCACTTGCGGTGTTGGACGTAAATTCAGTTAAGAAAATAATAAAGGCCGCAACCAATAAACCGATTAAATAGAAGTGGTGACCTTGAATTAAGAACACAATACTATCGGCTAAAATTTGACTCGCGCCGGAATTTTTCAAAACCGAGCTTAAGGTAATACCGCCACCAAAGAGCATTAAAACGCCCCAATCGGTATTATTTTGGATATCTTTCCAACGGGCAACTTGCGTTGAGCAAATTAAAACTACCGCGACTAAGGCAATCACCGTATCGAATTTAGCAATTTTATCGCTTAAACCTAATGCACTAGAAATAATAGGGTTAATTTGTTTACTAAAAATCCAACAAACGGCAATGAGAACAAAAATACCCAACGTAATTAAGCGATCACGCGTCATAGGGATTTTGGTAAAATCTTGCTCAAAAGTGAAATTGAGTTTTGGTCTAAACATAATGTAAAGCGTGCCAATCATTAAAGGGAAAAGCGCGAACATAACAGGTAAACCAAAACGCATCCAATCAACAAAATTTAAATTTAATTGTGAAGCAACAATCGCATTCGGCGGGCTTCCAACCAAAGTTCCCATTCCACCAATACTTGCGCTATAAGCGATACCAAGTAACACGAAAACATAAGTATTATGATAAGAACGACGATCAAGCTGGCTTAAAATCCCCATAGCGAGTGGCAACATCATAGCCGCGGTTGCGGTGTTACTCATCCACATGGATAAAAAGGCGGTGATAAAAAATAAGTATAAGGCCGCAACAAACAATTTACCGCCAGCTAAGGCCATAATTTTATTGGCAATGACTTGATCGAGTTTTTGTTTGTGTAAGGCTGCCGCTAAAGCGAAACCACCGAAGAATAAGAAGATAATAGGATTGGCAAAAGAAACTAAGGCACTTTGTGTATTGACCAGACCAAGCAAAATAGCCAAAATCGGTACTAATAATGCGGTAATGGTGACATGTAAGGCTTCAGTTAGCCATAAAATTGCGACGAAAGCGAGTAAGGCTAAACCTCGATTTGCTTTCGGATCAAAGGGTAAAACAGCTAATAAAAGAAAAAATAAACAGATATCAGCTAAAAAAATGAATGAGTTCTTGCTAAAAAAAGAACGCTGTCGGGGAGCGGTAATCATAAAAAGTCTCTCCTTTAGTGTAGGAAAAATTCCTGAAAGTAAAAATATTGCTTAAGAAGCGTGCGTAAATTAACATAGCTGTTACAAAAAAAGAACAATAGAGTTTTAAAATTGTGAGCTATGTCATAAAAAAACACCGCAATTATAATAAATTTTTTTTATAAAAGGCAAAAAAAAATTTAATGCAAGCAAGAAAGCAAAATTGAACTCGCGCCGAAAATTTTGCCTAAAAGGCAAATAAAAAAAATCCCAACTTGCCTTGACAAGTTGGGATAAAAATAAGGCTAACGGGAAAAAGATGAGATTAACCCTTTAAATTTTCTGCATGGAAACGTAGGTGCGCTTGCATAAATGTTGCGATGAAGTAATAGCTATGATCATAACCTTCGTGATAACGAATTTCGGCGCGAACGTCCATTTCTTCGCAAGCTTTAGCAAAAACTTCAGGTTTTAATTCACGCGGATAGAAAGGATCGGCTAAACCTTGGTCGATTAAAATGGCAGAAGCCGGTTTTTTGCCCGCTAAAATTAAAGCCGTCGGGTCATATTCAGCCCAGCTTGCTTCATCTTCACCTAAATAAGCTTTAAAGGCTTTTTGTCCCCATGGCACATCGCTTGGTGTCACAATAGGTGAAAAAGCAGAAACGCTTTGATACAAATCAGGATTGCGTAAAGCAAGAACTAACGCGCCTAAACCACCCATAGAATGGCCGAAAATCCCTTGTTTCCCGTTGGTATTAAAGTTTTCTTTTACTAGTTGGGCTAATTCTTGCGTAACGTAATCATACATATGGAAATGTTCGTTCCAAGGGGATTGGGTTGCTTTTAAGTAAAAACCAGCACCTTGGCCTAAATCGTAATCAGGGCTATTTGGCACTTGTTCGCCACGAGGACTGGTATCTGGCGCGATAACAATAATACCTTCTTCTTCCGCATAGCGTTGGAAGCCGGATTTTGTGATGACATTTTGTTCAGTACAAGTAAGGCCCGATAAGAAATATAAAACTGGGCAAGCTTCGTTTTTCGCTTTACTTGGTACAAAAACGGCGAAGTTCATATCGCAATGTAAAACCTTGGAATAATGAGTCCAAACTTGTTGTTCACCGCCAAAAATCATATGTTTTTCAGTTTGTTGCATAAAAATACCTTAATCTTTAAACCTTAAAAAAAAGGGACGTTTCCGCCCCTTTGAAATGTGTAAATTAGTAGTGGATAACGCTACGAATTGCTTTACCTTCGTGAAGTAATTCAAAGGCTTCATTGATTTTATTTAAGCCCATGGTGTGAGTTACGAATGGCCCTAATTCAATATCGCCACGCATTGCATCTTCAACCATACCTGGTAATTGGCTACGACCTTTAACGCCACCAAATGCAGAACCTTTCCATACACGACCTGTAACTAATTGGAATGGACGTGTTGAAATTTCTTGGCCTGCGCCAGCAACACCGATGATGATAGATTGACCCCAACCGCGATGAGCAGATTCTAAGGCTTCACGCATAACATTTACGTTACCAATACATTCGAAAGTATGGTCGATACCCCATTTGTTGACTTTTTCAAATAGCACTTCTTTCATTGGTTTGTCGAAGTCGCGTGGGTTGAAACAGTCTGTCGCGCCGAATTTTTTCGCTAATTCGAATTTTTCTGGGTTTAAATCAATGGCAATAATACGGCCAGCTTTTGCTTGACGCGCACCTTGAATTACCGCTAAACCAATAGCACCTAAACCCCAAACGGCAACTGTATCACCTTCTTGTACTTTTGCGGTATTGTGAACAGCCCCGATACCTGTTGTTACGCCACAACCTAATAAACAAACTTGTTCATGATTTGCTTCAGGGTTGATTTTTGCTAAAGAAACTTCAGCGACCACAGAGTATTCGCTGAAAGTAGAGCAACCCATGTAATGGAAAATAGGTTGGCCGTTGTAAGAGAAACGAGTTGTACCATCTGGCATTAAGCCTTTACCTTGAGTTTCGCGCACGGAAACACAAAGGTTTGTTTTGCCGGATTTACAGAAATCACATTCACCACATTCTGCGGTGTAAAGTGGAATGACATGATCGCCAGGTTTCACGCTGGTTACACCTTCGCCAACTTCTTCTACGATTGCCGCACCTTCATGACCTAACACAACAGGGAATACGCCTTCAGGATCCGCACCAGATAAGGTGAAAGCATCGGTATGACAAACACCTGTGTGTGTATTACGAATTAAAACTTCGCCTTTTTTAGGGCCTTCAACATCAATTTCAACTAATTGAAGAGGTTCATTGGGTGCGAATGCAACTGCTGCGCGAGATTTACGAGTAGCCATTAAAAAAACTCCTTATTTTAGATAGGTGCGAATAAGCTCAATAGCATTATTCACTGAGGTATGTAGTTTAGCGTCAACAAGGTGGTTTTCATCCATGCAAGTTTCGCGCAAATGACTTTCTAAGATTTGAGCCATAAGTCCGTTAGTTGCACCGCGAATGGCGGCAATTTGTTGCAAAATGGCCTTACAATCTTTTTCTTCTTCTAGCGCAATTTCCAAAGAATTAAGTTGTCCTTTTAAACGACGAACTCGCGTTAAGACTTTCTTTTTTTCTTCTGGTGAACTTGGCATAAGATGGGTTTCCTTTCTTGTTAACTGACAACGGCGCATACTATACCCTAGTATACTAAGTGTTACAAGAAAAAATTGATTTATTTGTAAAAAAATTGTAGCGATTTTTTACAAATAAATGAAAAATTATTCCATTAGGAAGGCCGGTTGCGCTAAAGAAAGGGAATATAAATTAGCAATAAAATGGGTTTGTTCACTTTCGGGTACGAAAAAAGGAATGCGAGCTAAAATCGCCCGATGACGTTGTAGGATTTTAGAATATTGCGCGCTGGTTTCAATTTCAGCGTAAAAGTTGCGATGTAAAGCCTGAGCGCAACCACCGCGTTTAATGCGCCCTAAAGCCATGGCGAAATGAAAAAGTAGAATTTCAACTTGTGGCGTTTGGGTGTTGACTTGCCAGGCTTGTAAATCGGCCCGAACGGTTAAGGTAATTTGTGCAATTTCCACATCAATATTTTGCCGAATAATTTGGTCATGAAGTCGTCGAATAATAGCCACAGCGTTCTCATTTACTAAAAAAAAGCCCTTCAAAGAGAAGGGCAAAATACCTAAGGAATTACTTTTAAACAACAACTGCAAGTTGCTTGTTTTTTAAGACAAAGGCAGGTTGGAAAAGTTCAAAAGGAAATAAAAAAAAGAAAACCTAGGCGAAAATTTGCTAAATTGCTCAGCTAAAAATAGTCAACAACAGCGCAAGCTTGTATACTTTCAGCATTTTTTAAAATTAGTCATCATTATGCGACGTTTATATACCATTATTTTTTATCTCGCTTTGCCTTTTTTAGCGTTATTTATGTGTTGGAAAGGGCGGAAAGACCCTAATTATGCCAAAGGATTAAAAGAGCGTTATGGGTTTTATCACAAAGAGAAAAAACCAACGCCACAAGGCATATTAGTTCACGCAGCAAGTGTCGGCGAGGTGATGTTAGCCACATCTTTTATAAAAGCCTTGCAAAAGCACTATCCTCATCTGGCGATTACCTTAAGCACCATGACGCCAACGGGCGCGCAACAAGCACGCCAAAATTTCGGTGCGAGCATTACCCATTGTTACTTGCCTTTTGATGTGCCTTTTGCTGTGCGCCGATTTTTAGCATTTATTCAACCGCAAGTTGTCGTGGTGATTGAAACAGAAATTTGGGCGAATTTATTTACTCATTTAGCGAAAAAAAACATTCCTTTAATCATAGCCAATGCGCGCCTTTCAGCCCGTTCTACCAAGGGCTATTTACGTTTTCAAAAAACCATGAGTAAGCTATTCAAGAGCGTTACGCTTGTGTGCGCGCAAGATAAAATCAGTGCCGAGCGTTATATGTCTTTAGGCGTGGAAGAAAAGAAAATCTTGATAACGGGCAATATTAAGTTCGATCATAATTTCGTTGAAAAAGATGAGAATATGGAAAAACTTCGGCGCGAGTGTGCCCAGCGTCCCGTTTGGGTTGCGGGTAGTACACATGCCGGCGAAGATGAGATTATCTTACAAGCCCATAAAAAATTATTGCAGAAGTTTCCGCAATTATTATTAATTTTAGTGCCAAGACATAAAGAACGCTTTGCTCTCGTTGCAGAGGAAATTAAAGCAAGTGGATTATCTTTTGTAACGCGTCGTTCTCAAGAAGATTTTTCTCAAGCAAATGTTTTACTTGGCGATACGATGGGGGAATTAATGCGTTTTTATGGCGTAGCTCAAGTGGTCTTTGTTGGTGGCAGTTTTATTGCGCGAGGCGGACATAATCCTTTAGAGCCGTTAGCTTTTAAATGCCCCGTTATTTCTGGCGAACATGTATTTAATTTTGCAGAAATTTATCAACAGTTAAGCCAAGATGGCGCGGTTAAAATCATTCCAGCCAATAAAGACAGCTTAGCAACCCAAGTGCAAACTTGGTTAGAAAATCCAGCAAAAGCCCAAAGTGTAGGCGCGAAAGGTTTTGAAATTTTGCAACAAAATCGAGGGGCTTTAGCGAAATTATTCACGGCAATTCAACCTTATTTGGAGAAAAAATAATGATTAATGTTATTTATCCAGGGACATTTGATCCTATTACCAACGGCCATTTAGATATTATTGAACGCAGTGCGGCACTTTTCCCCAAGGTTTTTGTTGCCGTTGCGACGAACCCAAATAAAGGGACGTTAATTTCCTTTGAACAGCGAGTTAAATTAGCGCAAGAAACTTTAGCCCATTTACCCAATGTTGAAGTTTTTGGTTTTGCAGGACTTTTAGCGGATTTAGTGAAAGAACGTAAGATTTCAGCGATTGTACGAGGCGTGCGCAGTACGACGGATTTTGAATACGAGCGTCAATTAGCACAAGTCAATGCGCATTTGGCGGATAATGTGGAAACGATTTTTCTTCCGCCTTCAGAAAAATGGGGATATGTGTCCTCTACGGTTGTGCGTGAAGTATTCTTGCATAATGGCGATTTAACAACATTAGTGCCAGAAAATGTGCTGAACTATTTTATGCAAGTCAAAGAAGAAAATGCGAAGGCTTAAAAAGGCACTCGCACCGAAAATGGGTTTCAGAGAATAAGAAAAAAGCTAACGGTTTGAAGCGTTAGCTTTTTTTGTGAAATTAGTTTGTTAGCACATCGTTTTGTGAATCACGATTCAGTTTAGCTAAGCCAAACCCGCAACTTTTAATTTGCATATCGTATTCAAGTTGAAGAATTTTCGCTTTGCTGGCGTTTAATTTTTCGCGAATTTGCGTCAAATTAGGGTGGGTGCCAGGTTGTTTTTCTGCGGCGCTAACTAAACTTTCAGCTTCATCGAATAATTTTTGGCATTGCACGGGAATCATTTGCCCTTCTGTGGCAAAAACTTGGGTGCTAGCCGAGGCAAAAAGAACACTTGCCAATAATAATTTGAGAAATTTCATAGTTATCAACTTTTTTGCGGTAAAAACGAGCGGAATTTAACAAAAAAAGCAAAATTTGTCTAGCAAATTTCTTTTAGGCAAGGAAGAAGAGGGAAATTTTTCGGTGCGAGAGAGCTAAAAAGAAAGCCCAGCTAAGATTTATTCCAAACTTATCACTTTGACAAGGGGTATGGACTTAGCTGGGCTTTGGTTTTTTTATTTTTTTAATGAGCGTTTATTCACTTTTCGCCATTTCTACGATTAAAAGATGAGATGTTTCTTTCGCTTTGATTTTTAAATCTTCTTCAACAACTTCCAGACCATCTCTCATACTTAAATCAAGTTGATTGATTATTGACGCCCCTTCGATTTGTACAAGGTAGGCTTGACGATTTTCTTTAACAGGGAAGTCGATTTCTCGGTCTTTGTCTAACTCAATCACATACATATTAATGTCTTGATTGATTTTTATCGGCGCAGAACTTTCCTTATTAGAAGCCAGTAAAAGCCATTTATTTTTTCTTTCTTCCCAAGCAAATTCATAATCGCCATAATTTGGTGTATGTCTTAATTTATCGGGGAAGATCCAGATTTGTAAAAATCTTAAGGTTTCTTTACCAAAATTTTGTTCGCTATGAACGATACCGGTGCCGGCACTCATATATTGTGCGTGACCTCGCGTAAGCGTTCTTTTGTTTCCCATACTATCAGCATGTGTCAGCTCACCTTTAACAACATAGGAAATAATTTCCATATCGCGATGAGGATGTGGGCCAAAACCTGTATTTGGTTCGACTAAATCATCGTTAATGACGCGTAATTTACCAAACTTGATGTTATCTGGATTATGGTATTCAGCGAAGGAAAAATGAAAAACACTATTTAGCCAACCGAGATTTGATCTGCCCATTTTGGCGTTGTCTAATTTTCTTAGCATACGAATTCCTCCATCTTTCTTGGGTTAATAAATTGTTTTCTTGAAAACAACTTAAACGAGATAGTAAATACAGCGAGAAATTTACTAAGCTAATTTTATCTCATCTTTAGCCCTAAAAAAACAAAAATATAACCAAAAAGCGGTATTTCGCAAGAAAAAGATAACTTGATAAGAATAAAGGAAAAAAAAGAAAAAACTATTAAAGAAATAGCAAAAAGCCACTTTATTTCTGGTCGCTTTGTTGTAGAATATACCTAGTTTTGTATTTTCGTAATTACTTTTAGTTAGTTGGAAGTTTTTACAATTAGCAAGCTATTACGAGAGTTCAAAAAAATGCTTGTCATTTACAAGCTTACTGGGGGTGATGAAAATCACTTAAAACTTGTAGCTTTACAAGGAGTTAGATATGTTGGATGTTGTTGACCTCTCAAGATTGCAGTTTGCACTTACAGCGCTCTATCATTTTTTATTTGTACCACTTACTTTAGGCCTTTCCTTTCTTTTGGTGATTATGGAAACCCTTTATGTGGCAACGGATAAAGAAGTTTACCGAGATATGACCAAATTTTGGGGAAAATTATTCGGAATTAACTTCGCTTTGGGCGTAACAACCGGTATTGCCATGGAATTCCAATTTGGTACAAACTGGGCTTATTATTCTCATTATGTAGGCGATATTTTCGGTGCGCCATTGGCCATTGAAGCCTTATTAGCCTTCTTCCTTGAATCGACTTTTGTCGGTTTATTCTTTTTTGGTTGGAATCGATTAAGTAAAATCAAACACTTAATTACAACTTACTGTGTAGCAATTGGTTCAAACTTATCCGCAATGTGGATTTTAGTGGCAAATGGTTGGATGCAAAACCCAACAGGTTCGCACTTTAATTTTGAAACCATGCGTATGGAAATGACCGATTTCTTTGAATTATGGTTAAATCCTATTGCTCAAACAAAATTTTTACACACCTTAACCGCTTCTTATGTTGCTGGCGCTTTCTTTGTACTGGCAATCAGCTCCTACTATATTTTAAAAGGACGTGATTTAGGTTTTGCTAAACGTTCTTTTGCTTTAGCCGCAGTATTTGGATTTGTTTCTAGCATTGGGGTTTTCTTAATGGGGGACGAATCAGGTTATGACATCGCACAAGTTCAACCAACTAAACTTGCTGCCATTGAAGCGGAATGGACAACAGAACCAGCACCTGCCGCTTGGAATTTAGTTGCTGTGCCGAATGAAAAAGCGGAAAAAAATGATTTCAGTATTTCAATTCCTTGGATTGGCGGGATTATTGCGACACGTTCTTTAGATAAACAAATTATCGGCCTACAAGAATTGATCGCACGCAATAAAATTCGCGTTGAAAATGGTATGCAAGCTTATGCTTTATTAAACCAATTAAAAGCAGAAAAAATGGCGACAGGAAAGGTAAACCCTACAACCAAAGCGCAATTTAAAAAAGTGGAAGGCGATTTAGGTTACGGATTATTACTTAAACAATATGCGCCAAATGTTGTAGATGCAACGCCCGCACAAATTGCACAAGCAGCACGCAATTCTGTACCAAAAGTATTGCCGAACTTCTATGCATTCCGCGTTATGTTAGGTATTTTTGGTCTCTTAATTGCGTTAACCGCAGGGGCATTTTTCGTTACTGTACGCAAAAAAATTGGTCAATATCGTCCACTTTATGTGGCACTGTTATGGAGCTTACCATTACCTTGGTTTGCGATTGAAAGTGGTTGGTTTGTGGCAGAATATGGCCGTCAACCTTGGGCGATTTACGATATTTTACCAGTGAATGTTGCCGCTTCTAACTTAACCTTAGGCGATCTTTATTTCTCCATCGGTTTAATTTGTGGTTTGTATTCACTCTTTATCGCTTTTGAAAGTTTCTTAATGTTCAAATATGGTCGCCTTGGCCCAAGTTCATTAAAAACTGGTCGTTACTATTTTGAGCAAACAAAATAAGAGGGGGTGACTTATGCTTGATTATGAATTTCTCCGCTTTGCTTGGTGGATTTTAGTTATCGTATTATTAATTGGTTTCTCTGTAACCGATGGCTTCGATATGGGCGTTTTAACTTTATTACCGTTCGCCGGAAAAAAAGAAGTTGAAAAACGCATTATGATTAATAGCGTAGCCCCTCACTGGGACGGTAACCAAGTTTGGCTTTTAACCGCAGGTGGGGCGATGTTCGCAGCCTGGCCAATTGTTTACGCTGTTTCTTTCTCTGGTTTCTTTATTGCGATGATTTTAGTCTTAGCGGCATTATTTTTCCGCCCTGTTGGCTTTGAATATCGCGGTAAAGTTGAAAATGCGTTATGGCGTAAATGGTGGGATTTGGGTTTATTCTTAGGTGGCTTTGTTCCTTCATTAGTATTCGGTGTCGCGTTTGGTAATTTATTACAAGGTGTGCCATTTGAATTTAACGATATTATGCAACCTACCTACACAGGAACATTTTTCCAATTATTAAACCCATTTGCCTTGCTTTGTGGCTTATTAAGTTTGGCGATGTTAACCACTCATGGGGCAAATTGGCTACAAATGAAAACAACGGACGAATTACGTTATCGCAGTTGTTTAATCAGTGAAGTTGGCGCAACCATCACCTTAATTTTGTTTGCTTTAGCGGGATTATGGCTCTATTTCAAAAATGGTTTTGTGCTTGAAAGTAGCGTGGATCACAATGCCGCTTCTATACCTGTCGGTAAAGTGGTAAGTATGCAAATGGGCGCATGGTTTAATAATTATTTCACTTACCCAGTACTTTTCATTTTCCCAGCGTTGGTGGTATTAGGCGCCTTATTAAATATTGCTTTTTCAAAAGCAAATCGTAATGGTTGGGCATTCTTCGCTTCATCTTTAACGATAGTTGGTGTAATTACAAGCTGTGCCGTTTCGATGTTCCCATTCATTATGCCATCTATTACAAATCCGGGTATGAGCTTATTAATGTGGGATGCGACATCCAGTCAATTAACCTTAATGATTATGTTTGTTGTAGCCTTAGTTTTAACAGTCATTTTATTAGCTTATACCGCGTGGGCATATTACAAAATGGCAGGTCGACTTGACGCCGAATATGTCGAAAGTGGCAAAAACCCAACATATTAAGGAGGCGAGTATGTATTATTTATTATGGATTTTTGGTGTTGCCGTAACAATTTTGTTCACCGCATTATTGATGATGAACATTGAAAAAACAGGTAAATTTGACCAATAACTTTTCCTTTGAAGGCACAACGAAAGTTGTGCCTTTTTTGTATTTAAAAAAAGCCTTCGCGCCGAAAAATTGTCAAAAACTTAAACGATAAAAGCCCTAACTTAGGGCTTTTCTTGAGAAAAAAGGCAAATTATGATACAAAACAACCCTTAATAATCATCAAAATATGAGGCTTAGCTATGAACGTTCAAACTCTTCCAATTCGTGTTTATTTTGAAGATACCGACGCAGGCGGTGTTGTTTATCACGCACGTTATTTACATTTTTTTGAACGAGCGAGAACGGAGTTTTTACGCCATTTACATTTTTCCCAACAAACCTTAATTCGGGATTTTGATTTGGCTTTTGTAGTAAAAAAAATGGATATTGATTTCATTTTGCCTGCTCGTTTAGATGATGCATTAGAAGTCAAAACACAAATTACTGAAATTCGCGGGGCAAGCATTTTCTTTGAGCAACGTTTAATGCGTGCTGAGGTGGAACTTTGCAAAGCGACAGTAATTATTGCTTGTGTTAATTTAACGAAAATGAAACCAACCCCATTACCAGCAGTGATTAAAGATGCTTTGCTGGATCATTCTTCAAGTAATTTTTAAGGATAAAAATGAATACTGAACTTAATCTTGTGGAGATTTTTTTAAACGCCAGCATTGTAGTGCAAGGCGTGATTAGTATTTTATTACTACTTTCCATTATTTCATGGACGATTATTTTACAACGCAGTCGTTTATTAAATCGCGCCAAAAAAGAAATGACACAATTTGAAAATCGTTTTTGGTCAGGCGAAGATTTATACAAATTATATGACGGAATTGAAAACTCTCGTCAAAATTTAAGCGGAAGTGAACAAATTTTTTATGTGGGCTTTAAAGAATATTCACGCTTAAAACAAATGGGAAATGGCCCAGATAGCATTTTACAAGGCAGTGTACGCGCGATGAATTTAGCGATGAATCGTGAAGTAGAAGAATTGGAAAATAGCGTACCATTTTTAGGCACGGTCGCTTCTGTAAGTCCTTACATTGGTTTATTTGGCACAGTGTGGGGAATTATGGCCGCGTTTATGGCATTAAGTGGTGCTAAACAAGCGACATTACAAATGGTGGCACCAGGTATTGCCGAAGCCTTGATTGCCACAGCGGTTGGTTTGTTTGCTGCAATTCCTGCCGTTATTGCCTATAACCGATTAAGTTTACAAGTCAATAAAGTCGAACAAAATTACGAAAATTTTATTGATGAATTTACCACGATTTTACATCGTCATTTATCAGGCAAAAATATACGCACCCTAAAATAAAAAAGGGAATGTTAAAAGATAACCGCACATTTTGTGCGGTCATTTTTATGAAGGTAAGAAAAAATTATGTTACAACGACGCAAACGTCGACGCACTTTAAAAGCAGAAATTAACATTGTGCCATTTTTAGATGTGTTATTAGTTTTATTATTAATTTTTATGGCAACCGCACCGGTCATTAGTCAAAGTGTGCGCGTAGATTTACCCGATGCAGTAGAAACAGAAAATTTAACCAGCGAAACAACGCCACCGGTTATTTTAGAAGTTCCTGAAAGCGGGCGGTATCGTCTTTCTATTGCTGGGAAACATTATGATGATTTAAGCGCAGAGCAGGTTGTCACCTTAAGTAAAGCGGAACATTTACGCAATCAAAAAACCATTTTCTTAGTAGGGGGCGCTAAAAAAGTACCTTATGAAGAAGTGGTGAATGCGTTAAATTTATTGCATCAAGCCGGCATTAAATCTGTAGGTTTAATGACAAATCCTTTAAATAATCAATGATTAAAGCCATGAATGAAAAAAAAGACGCGAAATCAGTGAAGAAACCGCGTACAACGCTGGCCTTTTTACTTTCTCTTGCTTTACATGTTTTGCTTATTGGCGCGTTAGCCTACACGTTTTTATGGCAAAAACCGCAAGGTAATGGCGGTAAAGGGGAAACGGGGCAAGCTATTGATGCGGTTATGGTGAATACGGATCAAATTGTGCGAGCGCAACAAGCTAAAGTAGCGAAAAAATTAGCTGAAGAAAAACGTCAAGCGTTAGCTCGAGAAGAAGCGGAAAGAAAGGCGCGAGAAAAAGCCGAACAAGAAGCTCAAGCGAAAGCGGAATTGGAAGCGAAATTAAAAGCAGAACAAGAAGAAAAAACGCGATTAATGGAACAATTACGCCAACAAGAAGCTGAACGCCTCGCTCAAGAGCAACGAGCAAAAGAAAAAGCCAAAGCAGAAGAAGCTAAACGCTTAGCACAAGAAAAAGCGAAAGCAGAAGAGGCCAAACGCTTAGCAGAAGAAAAAGCGAAGGCAGAAGAGGCCAAACGCTTAGCAGAAGAAAAAGCGAAAGCAGAAGAAGCCAAACGCTTAGCAGAAGAAAAAGCCAAAGCAGAAGAGGCCAAACGCTTAGCAGAAGAAAAAGCGAAAGCAGAAGAAGCTAAACGCTTAGCAGAAGAAAAAGCGAAGGCAGAAGAAGCCAAACGCTTAGCAGAAAAAAAAGCCAAAGCAGAAAAAGCTCGACGTTTAGCAGAAAAAAAAGCGAAAGAGGAAAAAGCCCGACGTTTAGCACAAGAAAAAGCTGAGCAACAAGCCGCACTCGATAACTTTTTAGATGGTGAAATGGTGGGCAACGGACAAAATGCCACAGCCATGAGTGGTAAAAAAGGCAAAGAAATGTGTTCACAAGCCACAGGTTATGAACGTGAAATTTGTCGTCCGCTTATGCAAAATTTCCCACAAAATTCACGTTTTGCAGGGCAAAAATGCAATGTGACTATTCATATCGCGCAAAACGGTCAAATTATGCAAACTGACGTGGGCGAATGTGATTCCGCATTTATTCGAGGCGCGTCCTTAGAAGCCGTGGCAAAAACTCAAGTATTACCGCCTCCGCCTGAAGGGAAAATGCGATTGCAAGCCTTTACCTTTAGCTTGTAAAAAACAAATGAAAAACATAAAAGAAATGGCATTGTCC
>JAHHQY010000036.1 GCA_020026115.1 Actinobacillus sp.
CGGTCTTTTCGGTACAGCGCCAACGGCTGTTTTTATTGAATCCGTCGCTGGTACAACGGCAGGGGCGCGTACAGGCTTAAGTGCGCTTGTTGTGGGCATAGGCTTTTTATTTATGCTTTTCTTTCAACCTTTAGCCACCTTAGTGCCGAATTACGCTACCGCACCCGCTTTAATGTATGTCGGTTTATTGATGTTAGGTAACGTACGCCGTATTGACTTTAGCGACAATGTGAGCGCAATGAGTAGCTTAATTTGTGCGGTCTTTATTGTTCTTACCGCTAACATTGTGACAGGGATTATGCTCGGATTTGCAACCTTAGTTATCGGTCGTCTTTTAACGGGTGAAATCAAAAAACTTAATGTGGGTACTTTAGGTATTGCCATCACCTTAGTGTTATTTTATTTAAGTGGCTTAGCGATTTAAGCTACTCCACTTTTTGTTACATTGTCACACAACATCGGGCTACGCCAGTAGCCCTTTTTTTATCCCCTAACCTTTCGCACCGAAATTTTTCCAAAATGTTAAGGTAATTCCTAAGAAATTAGCGTAAAATGTCGCATTATTCATTTTTAATCAAAATCTTATCGGAGAATCAAATGCTTCCATTGAATGATGCTTTAACAAAAATGCTTGAACAACTTCCCTTACCCACAAAAAGTGAAACCTTGCCTTTAAATTTGGCAGATGAGCGCATTTGTGCAGAAGATGTGGTATCGCCAATCAATGTGCCTGCCTTTGATAACTCTGCAATGGACGGTTATGCCGTACGTTTCGCTGATTTAGAAAAATCTATGACCTTACCTTTAGCGGGCAAATCTTTTGCGGGCGTGCCTTTTACTGGGGAATGGCCAGAAGGTAGTGTCATTCGCATTATGACAGGGGCAATGTTACCACAGGGTGCGGATGCGGTGATTATGCAAGAACAAACCACTCAAAACCCTGATGGCTCTATTACCTTTGAAAAAATGCCTAAAATGGGCAGTAATATTCGCCGTATTGGTGAAGATGTGAAAAAAGGCGACGTCGTTTTAGCAAAAGGCGCAAAATTAACCGCCTTATCCTTACCTTTATTAGCGTCGCTTGGCTTAGAAAAAGTACAGGTTTTCCCTAAAGTTAAAGTAGCGCTTTTATCTACGGGCGATGAATTGGTTTCTGTGGGTAACCCTTTAAAAGAAGGACAAATTTATGACACCAACCGTTTTAGCGTATCTTTAATGTTAAAACGTTTAGGTTGTGAAATTTTAGATTTAGGCATTTTAGCCGATGACCCTGCGGTTTTTGAAAAAGCTTTCCAAGAAGCGCAAGAACAAGCCGATTTAATTATTACCAGCGGTGGCGTATCCGTAGGTGAAGCGGATTTCACTAAAAATGTGTTAGAAAAATTAGGTCATGTGAATTTCTGGAAAATTGCGATGAAACCAGGTAAACCTTTTGCTTTTGGTAAAATTGGTCAAGCATGGTTCTGTGGTCTTCCTGGTAACCCTGTTTCAGCCTTAGTAACTTTTTATCAATTAGTTCAACCTGCCCTTGCGCGCTTAAATGGTTATACACAATGGAAAGCACCCGCTTCTTTACCTGCGGTTGCGGGCAATTTTATGAAAAAACGCACAGGCCGTTTAGATTTCCAACGCGGTTTTTATTTTGTTAATGCGCAAGGCCAATTAGAAGTAAACACTGTCGGTTTCCAAGGCTCTCATATGTTTAGTTCCTTTATTGCAAGCAACTGCTTTATTGTTTTAGAACAAGATCGCGCTAATGTAGAAGCGGGCGAAATTGTGACGATTCAACCCTTTAACGCCATTTTAGGATAATGCGATGGCAGAATTAACCTTAGCTGAAGAACAACGCTATACGCGTCAAATTAACTTGCCCGCCATTGATTTTGCTGGGCAAGAAAAATTAAAAGAAAGCAAAATGTTAATTGTCGGTTTAGGCGGATTAGGTTGTTCCGCCAGCCAATATTTAGCTTGCGCAGGCGTAGGACATTTAACCTTATTAGATTTTGATCAGGTTTCCCTCTCCAACTTACAACGCCAAGTGTTACACACAGATGCCACCTTGGGTATGGCAAAAGTTGAGTCCGCTCAATTACGCTTACAGGCTTTAAATCCACACATTCACCTTCAGCCTTTAAATTTAAAGGCCAGCGATAGCGAGTTGGCTCAACTGATTGCCCAACACGATGTCGTGCTGGATTGTACGGATAATCTTAGCTCTCGCAATCAATTAGACCGCCTTTGCGCTCAAGAAAAAACCCCTTTAGTTTCAGGGGCAGCCATTCGCACCGAAGGATTGGTTTCAACCTTTACTTACGCGCCCAATACGCCTACTTATGCAAGTTTAAGTCAGTTTTTTGGTGAAGTTGGGCAAAGTTGTGTGGAAACAGGCGTGTTAGCGCCCATTGTTGGTATTATCGGGGCAATGCAAGCCTTAGAAGCCATTAAAGTGCAGTTACAAATTGGGAAAACGCTTTGCGGACGGGTTTTAATGATTGACGGGTTAAGTATGGCCATTCGTGAAATGCAACTGCCCGTATAAAGAGCTGTATAAAGACCTATGTAAGGCCTGTGTAAAGAACGCTAAAAGGATTTTTTATGCCACATTCTCATCATAGCCACCAACATCATTTACCGAAAAATCAACGCATCTTAGCTTTAAGTTTTACCCTTATTTTTAGCTTTATGTTTGTGGAATGGTTTGCTGGCTTTTTCACCAACAGTTTAGCTTTGATGGCCGACGCAGGACATATGACCAACGATGCCTTTTCTTTAGGTATCGCCTACTTTGCCGTTCGCTTAAGTCAAAGCAAACCGAAAGTGGCAAAAATTTTAACCTTAATTAACGGCTTATCGTTACTTTTCGTTGCAATTTTTATTATTATCGAGGCTTTTCAACGCCTTTACCACCCTGCGATTTTAAAAGCCTTGCCGATGGCCATCGTGGCCACTTTAGGCTTAATTGTTAATATTGTGGTGGCAAAAATTATGTCCCAAGATCATCAAGATAACCTCAATATGCAAGCGGCCTATTGGCATGTGTTAGCCGATTTATTCGGCTCGATTATTGCCATTTTCGCAGGACTTTGTGCCTATTTTTTACAATGGCAATGGGTTGACCCTTTAGCCAGTGGCATTTTAAGTTTGGTTATTTTGCGAAGTGGCGCACAAATTTCTTATTCCGCCTATCAAGCTTTACGACAATAAATCACTCGCGCCGAAAAAAGGTCATTTTTCGGCGCGAGAGCTTAAGAGCTTAAAGACTTTGAAATAACGTTTGAACGTAATCGTGTAAATCTTTTAACAAGGCGAGTTTTTCCTCATCTTGCGCATATTCTGCGCAACATTGATGAAATCGTTCTTCAAAAGCCAAGGCTTCTTTTTCTATTTTTCCACGACGATATTTTTGCCATTTAACTTGCTCACTGCGCGCTAAGTATTTGAAAAAATAACGCCCTTGATAATGTAACAGCAAGGCAGGAATACGTTTATCTTCAAAAGTGAATTGATGTTTTCCCCATTCTTGCACAGGCAGTTTTCTTAAAATGTCTAAGTTATTTCTATCATTATTTGAGAAAAAGCCGTCGTATAAGGTCGTTTCTACGTTGTCATTTTCTTTATAAACTCTTTCTTGCGCATAAATTTCCACCACTTTGTCACGAATATCTGGCGATTGGCGGATTTTTTCTAAATTTTCCAAACATTTTTGCACATCAAGGCCTAATTCCACAGCGCGATCTTTAGGTAACGTATTAAGCGGAGATAAAAACGGCGATTTATTGATATGCACGCCTTTAAGTGGAACTGCGGAAAAACCTTGTGCTTTTAACTGCTCTTTTTTCGTGTATAAGCGTTCGCGGTTGGTTTCGGCGGAATGGGTTAACAACGCGTCCACATCGCCGGCTAAATCACAACAAATCACCTCATTGGAATTGTTAGGGTTCCAAGCTAAAGGCACGATTAAACTTAAATTTCCGCGCGCATTGCCAAACATTCCTGAAATATGCACCAAAGGCGTTAAATTAAGGGTATCAATCAGTTTTTCTACGGGGGCTTTTTTACGCAGATTTAAATAATAATCAAATAAACGTGGTTGTTTAGCTTTAATCAATTTCGCCATTTCAATGGTGGCGTAAACATCGGCCATAGCATCGTGCGCATTACTATGCTCAATACCATTTGCCAGTGTTAATTGGTCTAAACGAAAGCAAGGTAAACCGTCATCATCATAAACCCATTGAATACCATCAGGGCGCAAAGCATAACAAGCGCGCACTAAATCAATTAAATCCCAGCGAGAATTGCCATTTTTCCAACTGTACGCATAGGGGTCGATTAAATTACGGAAAAAAGTATAACGTGTCATTTCGTCATCGAAACGAATGTTGTTATAACCAAAAATGCAGGTGTTTGGCGTGCTAAATTCCGCTAAAATTTTCTGCGCAAACTCATATTCAGGTAAGCCTTCTGCTTGGCATCGTTGTGGCGTAATTCCTGTTATCAACACAGCTTCTGGCGAGGGCAAATAATCATTGGTTTGTTGGCAATAATACATAACAGGCTCGCCTATAATGTTTAAATTTTCATCGGTGCGAATACCCGCAAATTGTGCGGGGCGATCGCTACTACAATTCACGCCAAAACTTTCGTAGTCGTAAATAAAAAAACTGGCGGATTTTTCTTGCATAGCTTTTTCCCTTATTAGCTAAAACGGATTGTTTTCAAAGTGACTTGAATTTTAACAAAAAAATAGCCTACAACCTATTTTTTATCTTTCAAGTCCTCGCTTCACGCTTATTTTTATGCTGAAGGTTTAAAGTTAAGGCGCGCTTTACTGAAGAAAATAAGAAAATAAGAAAGAAAGTAAGTAAGAGAGAGAAAAAAGGAAAAAGAGAAGGAAAGAAAAAAAAACTCGCGCCGAAAAATCGACAACAATTTTTCGGTGCGAGTGAGATATTGAAATTATAAGGATTGATATAAAGCCTGATAATGGCTTGCTGCAATTTGCCAGCTAAAATCTTGCTTCATTGCATCGGTGCGCACGCGACACCATAAATTTTGTTTTGCCCATAAAGCAAAAGCGTTATTGATACATTGCGCTAAAGCATGGCTAGAACTGTCTTTAAAGGCAAAGCCTGTTGCTTTGCGCGCTTTAATATTTTCAGCGGTGCTATTTACGACCGTATCCGCTAAACCGCCTGTGGCTCGCACTAAAGGCAAGGTGCCGTATTTCAAACCATAAAGTTGCGTTAACCCGCAAGGTTCAAAGCGACTTGGCACTAAAATAACATCACCGCCTGCCATCATTAAATGGGAAAGAGGTTCGTCATAGCCAATTTTCACGGCAATATTTTCAGGATATTTTTGCGCTAATTCGCGTAAGGCTTGTTCTAGTTCCGGTGCGCCTGATCCTAATAACGCTAATTGCCCACCGTTTTTCACAATTTCATCTACTGCGCCGATTAACAAATCCACACCTTTTTGTGCGGTTAAGCGTGTCACCATAATAAACAATAAGGCATTGTTATTTACAGGTAAGCCAAATTCTTCTTGTAATTTCGCTTTGTTTTTCTTTTTACCCGTCATCGCTTTGAGTTTGTAATGGGCATTTAAATAGCTGTCGCTTTCTGGGTTCCAAATTTTATCGTCTACCCCATTTAAAATGCCATGCAAACGTCCTTGAGCTTGTAAGGTGTTAAGAAGACCTTCTAAACCGTAAGCAAACTCTACTTGGGTAATTTCTTTCGCATAAGTTGGACTTACCGCAGTGACGGCATCTGAATAATATAAGCCCGCTTTTAAGTAAGAGATTTGCCCATGTAATTCTAGGCCTTCCATATTAAACATACTTTCAGGTAAGCCAATTTCATATAAATGATGATGAGAAAATACGCCTTGATAGGCTAAATTATGAATGGTAAAGACCGTTTTTGCAGGACGTCCTTTGTACGCCAAATAGGCAGAAGTTAAGCCTGCGTGCCAATCGTGCGCATGAACAATATCCGCTTTCCACCAACTGTCTAAACCTGTTGTCAGTTCCGCCCCAACCCAGGCTAATAAGGCAAATCGTTTATAGTTATCGGCATAATCCTGATAAAAAGCATCGTGATACGGGTTACCTTCGCGTTCATATAAATGCGGGGCATCAATTAAATACACACTTAAGCCTTGATATTCGCCATAGCGTAAAACAATGTGGCCTGCAAAGTTATCAAATTCTGCAACAACTGCGGTTTCTTTAAAGCCTGCTTTAATTTTTGGAAATGCAGGTAAAACAACTCGCGCATCAATGCCAATTTCTTTTTGGGCAAAAGGTAAAGCGCCCATAACATCTGCTAAACCACCGGTTTTTAATAAGGGATAAAGCTCCGCACAAACGTGTAATACTTTCATTTTGTTATCCTTAATTTTTAATACGAAAAGTGCGGTAGGAATGTCCAACACCGCACTTTATTTAATTTAGCGTCTTAAAAGAACAGATTGCTTGATAATCTTGTGAGGATTATGGCGCATTTTACTCTGCTTTTAAGTTATCTAACATCGCTTCTGTTACTAGCACCACTTTACCGCTACTGCTCACGCGGAAACGTTTTGCATCTTCTTCTTTGTTCACGCCAATGGTTAAACCATCTGGAATAATACAATGACGATCAATGATACAGTTTTTCAATACACAGTTTTTACCAATTTCTACTTGAGGTAAAACAACGCATTGCTCAATAACAGAGCCTTCTTCTACTTTAATTTGGTCAAACAAAACAGATTGTTTAATTTCTGCGTCAGTAATTTTACATCCGCCAGCAATTAACGAATTATCAATAACTTTTTGTTTTCCTTCTGAAAAATAGAATTTTGACGGATAGGTTTGTTGTGGACAACCGCGAATTGGCCAGCTGTCATCGTAAATATCAAGTTGTGGATTTTCGCTCACTAAATCGATATTTGATTGCCAGAAGCTATCTAATGTACCCACATCACGCCAGTAAACCTCACCTTCCGCATGTTTACCCATACAAGAACGGCTAAATGGGTGGGCATATAATACGCCTTCTTCTAACACTTTTGGTAAAATATCTTTACCGAAGTCGTGAGAAGTATAAGGTGATTTTACTTCGCGTTCTAATACTTCATATAAATAATCCGCATCAAACACATAAATTCCCATCGAAGCTAATGATAATTCAGGTTTACCGTACATCGCAGGTGGATTTTCTGGTTTTTCAACAAAGCTATCCACTTTTAAATTTTCATCCACAGACATCACACCAAAAGCTTTCGCTTCTTCGCGTGGCACTTCAATACAACCTACTGTACATTTAGCGCCACTTTCAATATGGTCTAAAATCATACGGCTATAATCTTGTTTATAAATATGATCGCCCGCTAAAATTAAAATATATTTTGGACGATAATGATCTTTTAAGATTTTCATATTTTGATAAACCGCATCGGCTGTACCACGGTACCAAGTAGAATCATCAATTTGTTGACGCGCTGGAAGCATATCAATAAATTCACCACGTTCTTGTGGTAAGAACGACCAACCTTGTTGTAAATGACGTAATAATGAATGTGCTTCATATTGGGTTACAACGCCAATATGATGTAAACCCGAATTTAAGCAGTTTGATAAAGCAAAATCGATAATACGACGATTACCACCAAAATACAGTGCAGGTTTCGCACGTTTATCGGTTAACTCATGCAAACGTGAACCACGACCACCAGCTAAAATTAAGACCATCGTATCCTTTACGACATCATATTTATTTGGGGTAATTTTTGTTGTATTCATAGTCGTTCTCCATATTGATATTAAAAAGTGCGTTTTAAAACGCTAAGACCTAAATGTTTAAGGATCATTTCATCGCTCACTTCCTGTTCTTTTATAGGTAGTTCAGATGTCCATATCCCTTGTGGTAGTAAAAACAGCTGGGCTTGTGCTTTTGCATTTACTAAAATCAGCCAATCGTCATCTAATTGAATTTGAAAGGCTTTTGTTGCGTGGTTATGCCAATCTTCGGCAGTCATTGCTGTGCCTTGAACGTTTAACCAGCGCACATTATCTTCTGTCCACCAGGCATCTTTTTGTAAACTTGGTATTTGTTTACGCAAAGCTATAGCCCTTTGGCAAAGTTGATATAAATCTTGTTGGAAATTTTGCCAATTTAACCAAGTTATTGGGTTATCTTGACAATAAGCATTGTTGTTGCCTTGTTGGGAATGAGCAAACTCATCGCCCGCTAATAACATCGGTGTGCCGTTGGCTAAAAGTAAACTTGCAAGTAAGCCACAACTGCTTTCAAATCGCGCTTGTTGTACGCTTTCATCGCCGAGCATACTGCCTTCAACACCATGGTTATAGCTGTGATTTTCATTGCGTCCATCACGATTGTCTTCGCCGTTGGCTTCATTATGTTTTTGGTTATAACTGCATAAATCACGCAAGGTAAAGCCATCATGAGCGGTAATAAAATTCACTGAATGATGAGGATATTTTTCTGCTTGTTGATAAATATCACTGGAACCGGCAAAACGTTGGGCAAAGGTACCAAGTTCTCCGCTTTTCCATAACCAAAAACGTGTCATATCATCACGGAAACGGTCATTCCATTCTGCAAACATTGGCGGAAATTGCCCGACTTGATAACCTCCAAGTCCAATATCCCAAGGTTCTGCAATAAATTTAATGTTTTTAAAACAAGGCTCTTGCGCCATCTCGCGGAATAATTTTGCTTTGGCATTAAAAGCTGGGGTTTCTCGGCCTAAGGTTGTTCCTAAGTCAAAACGAAAACCGTCTACATGACATTCTTGCACCCAAAAGCGCAAACAATCCATCACCCAACGACGGCCAATATCTGTTGATACATTCAACATATTGCCACAGCCTGTATCATTGATATATTGCCCTTCTGCGTTATGCCAATAATAAGTGGCGTCATCAATGCCTCGTTGACAAAATGTTGGATAGCCTTGTTCAGATTCGGCGCTATGGTTAAAAACCATATCTAAAATGACTTCAATTCCCGCTTTATGTAAGGCTTTTACCATCGCCTTAAATTCGTTTATCCCTGCGTTTTTATCCGCGCAATAATCCGTTTCTAAAGCAAACATCGCTAAAGGATTATAGCCCCAATAGTTTTTCAAGCCTTTTTCTTGCAAATGCACTTCATCTAAATGATATTGCACAGGCAATAACTCAACGGCTGTAATGCCCAGTTGTTGTAAATAAGCAATGCTATTCGGGTGAGCTAACCCTGCGTAAGTGCCACGTAAAGGTTCGGGAATATCCGTGCGTAATTGGCTAAAGCCTTTTACATGTAATTCATAAAAAACGCTCTCGCCCCATGGAATATTTGGGGCTTCATCTTGCTCCCAAGAGAAAGAATCTTTTGCACAAATCACCGCCTTAGGCGCAAGATGAGCGTTATCCATATCATTGCTTAATAAAAAAGCTTGGCGTTTTTCTGCCGTGCTTAAATCTGGTTTCCCCAAAACTTCTCTTGCGTAAGGGTCTAACATAACTTTCAAGCGATGTTGTTCGCACCGAAAATCCGTCTTCTCATTCGCTTTCGGCGTTATGCGGAAACCATACTGCATGCCCACTTTCGCACTCGCAAGCCAAATATGCCAAATTGCCCCGGTTTGATACATCGGGAAACGATATTCTTTGCCTTTACAAAAAAGGCAAAGTTCTACTTTTTGTGCTTGAGAGGAATAAATTGCAAAATTAAATCCTGCTTGCCCGTTACGTTCTAAGGGCTGACAACCTAATAATTCTGCGCTTCCTTGGCGAATGTTCTCTTGCATGCTGTTTATTTTTTACCTCGACGTTTATTTTTCTTTTTTGCGACTTTTTTCGCTTTTAACCCTTTCACGCTGTCTGTTTTTAAAGGTGCTTTTGCTTCCTTTTTTGGCGCAGTTTCTTGCTTTTCTGCGTTTTCCTCTAAAGGTTCAAAAGCCAGCGTTGTTTGCGTTTCTTCTGCATTTTCAACTGGGGTTTCGAGCTTTTCCTCTTTTTCTAATTTAAAGAACAAGGTCGCTAATGGCGGAATGGTTAAGCTAATAGATTGCGCTTTCGCGTGGCTTGGAATATTTTCTGCCACCACTTTACCCATATTCCCCATATTGGAACCCATATAGATTTCCGCGTCTGAGTTCAGAATTTCGCGGTAAGTTCCCATTTCGTTAACGCCAAAACGATAATTTTCGTGAGGTACTGGCGTAAAGTTGCTGACCACAATAACGCGTTCGCCGTTTTTGCTATGGCGTTCAAATACAAAGACGGAATTGTCATGGTCATCAACAACTAACCATTCAAAACCAGCGGGACTGCCGTCTAATTCATACAAGGCTGGGTTTGCTTGATAAACGTGGTTTAAATCTTTCACGAAATCTTGCACCCCTTTATGCCAACCGCCACCGTTCGCTTCGTCTAACAAGAACCAATCTAAACTTTCTTGATAATTCCATTCGCGACCTTGAGCAAATTCGTTGCCCATAAAGAGTAATTTCTTACCTGGATAACCCCACATATAGCCGTAATAAGCGCGTAAATTAGCAAATTTTTGCCATGCATCTCCTGGCATTTTACCGATTAACGAACCTTTACCATGCACCACTTCATCATGAGAAAGCGGTAATACAAAGTTTTCGCTGTATTGATACACCATACCAAACGTCATTTGATCGTGATGATATTTACGATAAATCGGATCTTTTTGCATATAGGATAAGGTGTCGTTCATCCAGCCCATATTCCATTTAAAATTAAAGCCTAAACCGCCTTCTTTTGGTGGGGCTGTAACGCCGGCAAAGGAAGTGGATTCCTCAGCAATGGTGACCGTTCCTGGTAATTCATTTCGGATTAACTGATTCGTTTCTTTTAAAAATTCAATGGCTTCTAAGTTTTCTCGACCACCAAATTGGTTTGGAATCCACTCGCCTTCTTTTCGGCTGTAATCACGGTAAATCATTGAAGCCACCGCATCGACGCGTAAACCGTCAAGACCAAAACGTTCTAACCAATATAAACCGTTACTCACTAAAAAGTTTTTCACTTCGTTACGGCCATAGTTATAAATTAAGGTGTTCCAATCTTGATGATAACCTTCTCGTGGATCGCTGTGTTCATATAATGCCGTGCCATCAAAGGCCACTAAACCGTGGGTATCACTTGGGAAATGCCCTGGCACCCAGTCTAAAATCACGTTAATGCCCGCTTCATGAGCGCGTTCGACTAAACGTTTAAACGCTTCTGGTGAACCAAAACGGCTTGTTGGCGAATATAAACCAATCGGTTGATAACCCCATGAGCCATCAAAAGGGAATTCAGATAAAGGTAAAAATTCAATATGCGTAAAGCCCATTTCTTGCACATAAGGAATCAACTCATCGGCAATTTGATCGTAATCCAACCAATAATTATTTTCTAAATTTCGGCGCCAAGAGCCTAAATGCACTTCATAAATGGAAATCGGTTTATCCATTTGGTTTGCTTCTCGGCGAGTTTGAGTCATCGCCACAACTTCAGGCAAAATGCCCACTTGTGAGGCGGTATCAGGGCGTAATTCAGATGCGAAGGCGTAAGGATCGGCTTTCATTCTTAATTGGCCGTGACAATCGATCATTTCATATTTATAGCATTGTCCTAAACTTACTTTTGGTAAGAACAATTCCCATACGCCACTTGCGTGGTGTAAACGCATAGGATGACGGCGACCGTCCCAGAAGTTGAAATCCCCCACCACAGAAACGCGCTGTGCATTCGGCGCCCAAACGCGGAAAACCACACCTGTTACCCCGTCACAATCCGTAAAATGCGCGCCTAACACTTCGTAAGGGCGATGATGTGTGCCTTCTGATAATAACCAGTTATCCAACTCATTTAACATAGGATGAAAACGGTATGGATCTTCTAAAATTAAAGAATCATTCCCCCAAAAAACTTGTAATTGGTAAGGGAAAAATTCACGCCCAGGCATCAAGCCTGCAAAGAAACCACGTTCATCAATTTTTTCTAATTCTGCAATTTCTTCTTGATTAACGGGATTCATCACGACCACTTTGCTCGCATCAGGTAATAACGCACGCACTTCAATGCCCTTGTCGGTTTCATGCATACCTAAAGTGGCAAAAGGGTCACGATGTTGACCGTCAAAAAATGCGTTTATTTCATCTTGTAATACAAACTTCGTCATAGTTTCGTCCTATTTTTTTCTAGCTTGATTTATTCGAGTTAAAAATGCACAAATATGTTCATTTTTAAAAATGTTTTCCAAAGTATCACTGAGTTTTTTCTGCCAATTTGCATATTCAACGCAAGTGCCAGGTAAATTAAAGGAAATCTCTTGTGAAAGTAAATTTTCTAACTGCACGCCAATAAGCTGACTACGGCTTTCTGCAAAATATTGATGAATAACCGCATTTAAATTGTCATGCATCGCCATGCTTAAAGCATCGCCTGCATAATCTGGCGCTAAGTAATTATCACGATGAAGACTATTTAATAAGGCTTGTTTGTCGTATAAACGTTGCAAATATTTTTGTTGTAAAAAGTCACCTTGTAATACACCAACTTGAGAAAAAAGTTCTAAATCACGACAATGCCAAAAACTGCTTAAACTTGGTAAATCGTGTGTCCCTATGGTCGCGAAAGCCTTTTGTGGAAAATCGCAACCTTGTGGGAACATTTCCCCTTGTTTTGCAAAATAAAGCACAAAATAAGAAAAAATAGCTAATTCATTTAATTTCCAACGTACTTCATCCGGCACTGTGCCTAAATCCTCGCCCACCACTAAACATTTTTGGCGTTGACTTTCAATGGCTAAAATCGCCATCAATTCGTCAAAAGGATATTTCACATATAAACCATCGCTGGCATTTTTATTTTCTGGAATTAACCATAAACGATATAAGCCCATAATATGGTCAATGCGCAACACGCCGAAATATTGCATATTTGCGCGTAATAAATCGATAAACGGTTGAAATCCGCGTGCTTTTAAAACACTTGGATTATAAGGCGGAATATGCCAATTTTGCCCAACAGGGCCTAAAGGGTCAGGGGGTGCGCCAACAGAGGCTTGCTGACAAAAAATTTCGCTATCCGTCCAAACATCTGCGCCCCCGCGAGAACAAGATACGGCTAAATCGCCGTAAATACCTAATGTCATTCCCACTTTTTCACATAAGGCACGCAATTGGCTTAATTGTTCGTGGCAGAGCCATTGTAACCAACTGAAATATTGCACCTCTTTTTGATATTTTTGCGCTAATTGGCGTTTTTCTGCTAAGGATAAATGTTGCCATTCTGAACGCCAGCCTAACCAGCCAATTTGATTTTCATCTGCGGGCGCTTTTTGATGTTCTTGGCTATCTAAAACATCGAATAAACTTTGGAATAATAAGGCATCGCCTTTTTCTTGCACGAAAGATTGGAACATTTTTCGGCGCGCAAGGGTTTTTGCCCCTTTACTGCGTAGGAAGAAAGCGAAAAGTTCGCGCAAGGCTTTGTCTTTTAAAGCATGTACGCCTTGATAGTCCACGCAATCTTGTTCGCGTAAGGCTTTAAGGCGCGCTTGGGTGGCCTCTTCCGCCAGCCAATTTTTTACTGAGCGCGTGGCTTTAAATTCCGGTAAGGCTTCAATATCCAAGTATAAGGTGTGCAACCAACGGCGTGACGATGCGCTATAAGGGCTTAATTCCGTTACATTCGGGAAAGCCTCGTGCAAAGGGTTAATGCCGATAAAATCTGCGCCTAAAGGTGCGCTTTTTTCAATTAAATAGGCTAAATCGCCAAAATCGCCCATACCCCAGTTACGTTCTGAACGTAAGCTATAAAGCTGAACATTGATGCCCCAATATTTGCGTTTTTCCTCTTGTGGTAATAAAAAGGCCGTTTTCGGGGAAACGATTAAACGCACGCGCCACTGGTTTTCTTCTTGTTTTAGGTGTAAATCGTAATAGCCGTAAGTTAAGGCTGGTAAAGAAATTTTGCTTGAAGAAAAAGAAGAAGAAAATAATAACGCTTGTTGTTGAGAGAAAAGCTCGCAGATGAGAGGCTTTTCACTGGGCGGTAAAGAAAGCTGAGTTTCTAAAGCGAGTTCGCAAACTTCGTTTTCTTTTACGACAAAAACCCCCGCAAAAATAGGCTCTCGCGCCGAAATTTGTGTTGGTGGTTGTAATAGTTTGGTGAAATAAGAAATGCTTTCAGGATTGGCGTAGATTAAATGTCCATCAATATCATAATGGGAAGGTTGAATCCCGAGTTGCTCGCTATCTTTTTGTATTTGTTCTAAAAAAGCCATATTCTTTCCCACAACGATAAAACAAGAAATTGGCTTAATTATCTATGAATGCCGTCAACTTGCAATGGTTTTGAGATAAAAATGTGATCTTCGTCAAATACTATTTTCCTGAAAAGACACTTTCTGCCTTAACGAGCTTCTTCCTCATCAATAACAAAATCGAACCAATCAATAACATCTTTTTCATGAATGCCATGTTTAATTAACACATTGGCGCGTTGTACGGATTGAGCATCGCCTGAAATTAAAGGGTGCCAGTGATAAAGCGGTTTCTTTTCATATAATAAGCGATAGGCGCAAGTGCTGGGTAACCAAGTAAAATCCGGTAAATTTTGTTTGGTTAATTTGGTGCAATCTTCTTCTAAAGCAAAACGCGCTTTGTAATTCATACAATGCCCTTTTTCCACATCTAATAAATTACAGGCAATGCGGGTGTAATATAAGGTATCGTCTTCATCTAAATATTTGCGATAACAGCATTTTCCGCACCCATCACAGAGGGCTTCCCATTCTGCTTCGTTCATTTCAAGTAAGGTTTTTCTTTCCCAAAATTTTTCAGTTAAGGTTTGATTCATCTTATCCTCTATAAAAACACAACGTCGCCAAAAGGA
>JAHHQY010000037.1 GCA_020026115.1 Actinobacillus sp.
TATTTTTAAGCGTGTTGTACTTAATTGCGGGCCAGCTGGTTATTGTGCCTGCTTTAATTATTCCAAGCGTGATTTTTATTGGAATCATCGCGCAAATTCCATTGCGTAAATTTATCAATGAATCTATGCGCGAAGCCTCTCAGCGTAGTGGTTTGGCCGTGGAAGTGATTGATGGCGTGGAAACCTTAAAAACCAATAATGCTTATAATTGGGCGCAAAGCAAATGGGATGAATACACCGCAAAAACGGCGAAATCACAAATGAAAGTGAAAAATATTAGTAACTTTGTGATTTTTGCCACCATAAGTTTGCAACAATTAAATACGGTCTTGTTGGTGATTTTCGGCACCTATTTAATTCATGACCCAGACCCAGCTCAGCGCATTACTATGGGGGCTTTAATTGCTAGTGTGATTTTATCGGGAAGAGCCTTAGCGCCTTTAGGCCAAATTGCAAACTTAGCCGTACGTTTTCAACAAGCGTTGTTAGCCTTAAAAGGCGCGAATAGCATTGCCGAGCGTTTAATTGAACGAGATCCAAATAAAACGTATTTAACCTTTGAGCATTGTCAAGGTAAATTAAAATTCGACAACGTGAGTTTTCAATATTCGCCACAAGAGCAAAAAAACGCTTTACATGATTTTAATTTAGAAATTCAACCCAATGAAAAAGTCGCAATTTTAGGGAAAGTGGGCAGTGGAAAATCAACCGCACTAAAATGTGGCGTGGGGTTATATCCTGCAACGACGGGGCAAATTACCTTAGATGATGTGGATTTATTACAAATTGACCCATTCTATTTACGCAGTCAAATTTGTTTATTAGAACAAAAGCCACATTTTTTCTTAGGGACGTTGCGAGATAATTTAGATCTTGCGCGTATGGATGGTTTTTCAACGGATGCGGAATTGCTCAATGCCTTAGCGCGTTTTGATTTATTACCTTTTATTCAAAAGCAACCAAAAGGTTTAGATATGCCAATTGGTGCCAATGGTTTAGGTTTATCCGGTGGACAAAAACAAATGCTGGCGTTAGCGCGTATGACGTTAAAAGACCCGAAAATTGTCTTGTTGGACGAACCAACGGCAGGCTTAGATCAAGGTTCTGAACATCGAGCCTTACAAGCAATTAAAAACTGGACACAAAACCGCACCTTAGTTGTGGTAACGCATCGACCAAGTGTTTTACGTTTAGTCGATCGCATTGTGGTGGTCAGTGAAGGCAAAGTTGTGTTAGATGGCCCGAAAGAGCAAGTGCTAAAACGTCTTAACGAAGGAAATAAAAAATAGGGAAGGCAGTCGTCGCCGAAGATGTGTTTATTTTTCGGCGCGAGTGAAAAAATTATGCAAAAATTAAGTAAGAAAGATTTAAATTTAATCAATGACTTAAATGCTGCAATGCAACAAGAAAAACATCATGGTATGTGTTATAGCTTGATGTTTATGTTTGCCTTAGTCAGCGCCTTTGTTGTGTGGGCCTATCATAGCCCCATAGAAGAAGTCACTCGTGGGCAAGGGAGCATTATTCCAAGTTCGCGTGAGCAAATTATTCAAAGTTTAGACCCTGGTATTATTAGCGAAATGTTAGTGAAAGAAGGGGAATTAGTGCAAAAAGGGCAGATTTTACTGAAATTAGACAGCGAACGTTCTAAAGCGAACTTACAAGAAATTCAGGAAAAAGTGCAAAATTTATCGGCTATTGTGGCGCGATTACAAGCAGAAGTCAGCGGTAACCCTTTGGTTTTTCCTGAAGAAATCCCCCTTAATTATCAAGCGCGAGAACGAGCAACCTTTGAAAGTCGCCGTCAAGCCTTACAAGAAAGTATTGCGGGATTGGAAAAATCTAAAGCCTATATGGACGAAGAAATTGCAATTAGCGCGGAAATCGTGAAAAAAGGGGCGATGTCTGAGGTGGAATTATTGCGTATTAAACGTCAGTCAGAAGAACTTAATTTGCAAATTATTGAACGAAAAAATCGTTATAAAACAAATGCAAATGAAGAGTTAACCCGAATGGCAACAGAATTAGCCCAAGCGCGCAAAACAATGAAAATGCGCGAAGATCCGGTAAAACATAGTGCCATTCGCGCCCCTTTACGAGGCGTGGTGAAAAATATCCGCATTAACACCATAGGCGGGGTGATTTCAGCTGGGCAAGATATTATGGAAATCGTCCCAATTGGCGAAAATTTGTTGGTGGAAGCCTATATTAGCCCGCGAGATGTTGCTTATGTAAGACCAGGTATGCCTGCGGTTGTGAAAATTACCGCTTACGATTATGCCATTTACGGCGGTTTAAATGGCACGGTGACTTTAATTTCACCAGGGGCTTTGCGTAATGAAAAACGACCAAGCGATTTAAATTTAAATCCAAATGAAGCCTATTATCGTGTGATTGTCAAAACAAGCGGAAGTAAAATTACCGATAAATTAGGCAAAAGCTTGCCGATTATCCCAGGTATGATTGCGCAAGTAGATATTAAAACGGGCGAAAAAACCGTATTTCAATATTTAATTAAGCCAATTACCCGAATGAAACAAGCGTTATCTGAGCGTTAATAAGAAAAAATGTTGAGTGAAATGTGAGCTTTGTCGCATTTTTGATACACTTTTGCCGAAAAAATATGAAGTTGCTAACATTTTTGAATATTCATGAGTGCAATTATACGGAAAAATTTGTACCTTATACGGCACGAAAATAAAAGGGGATAATATGTTAAGCGACGCTTATTGGTATAAGACGAAAGATTCAGCCATAAAATGTATTCAAATCACCGACCCACATTTATTTAGTCATGTGGGCGGTGAATTATTAGGCATCAATACACAGGATACGTTTTCACAGGTATTAAAAGAAATTCAGCAATCGTCTTTTTCTTATGAGTTTATTTTAGCTACGGGCGATTTAGTGCAAGATCGCGCCAAAGAAAGTTATGCACGTTTTTGCCAGCAAATTAAAGCCTTGCAAAAGCCTGTTTTTTGGACAACGGGAAATCACGATTATTTGCCTGATATGTACGAAGTGTTAGGGCAGTATGCAGGCGATATTTATCCGCATAAACACATTTTATTAGGCGATAAATGGCAAATATTATTACTTGATAGCCAAGTTTATGGTTTTCCTTATGGTGAGTTAAGTCAAGGGCAATTAAATTGGCTTGCGACGAAATTAGAGCAATTTCCGCAACGTTATAGCCTGATTATTTTACATCACCATATTCTTTCTACGAATTCAGCTTGGTTAGATCAACACAATTTGCGTAATGCGCAAGAGTTTGCTGATGTTTTAGTGCCCTTTAAGCAAGTAAAAGGCATTTTATATGGGCATATTCATCAAGAAGTGGATCGACAATGGCAAGGCTATCAAGTTATGGCTACGCCATCGACGTGCATTCAATTTAAACCAGACAGCAATAATTTCGCTTTAGATACGTTACAACCCGGCTGGCGCGAAATTACCTTGCATGCAGATGGTCGTATTGAAACGCAAGTTAAGCGTATTCAAGAAAAGCAATTTTTACCTGATTTATTAGGCGAAGGTTACTAGATAAAAAAACAAAAATATAAAAAAAGCGGTATAATTACCGCCTTTTTTTATGGGAGAAATTATGAAAAAAAACTGTTTAATTTTAGTTTTATATTCCGCTTTATTATTAGTGAGCGAAATATTTTATCGTTCTGTTTTTGAAATTACGCCTTTATATCGTTATGGCGAAAGTTATTTAATTATTTTTATTGTCTTAAGTTTATTTTATTTTGCAAAATATCGTATTTCACGTATTTTCATCGCCTTCCTTTTTATTTCTAGCACCTTGTTTAATAACCTTCATCAAGCGGTTTATTTAAATTGGATTAATGGCACGAATTATTACTTAATGTTTAAAGAATGGCATGAAGTGATGCATTTTGGTATGCCTATGCTTTTCACTAGTGGGATTTTAGTGAAAATACTATGGAGCCTTTTTGATATTGCTTTATTCCTTTCTATCGCACGTTTTCGCCGTCAAACATCACTGATTGCCGATAGCCTTTTTTATATTATGATGATTTATATTTTCGTGCGTTCGTTTAGTACCACGCAAGAATTTGGAATTACATCAAATCCGGGTTATTCGCGCATTAAAAGTAATTATTTTGCTTTAGGAAATTGTATTGGGCGTGTTTTACCTTATGAATTTTTTAATTTAAGTGATATTCCTGTTTATTCGGCTAAAACGCCAGAAAAAATCAGCTTACCGAAAGTTAAAAATATTATTTTTATTATGGGCGAAAGCGCAAGTGCTAATAACTTTAGCGCCTTTGGTTATCAACGCAATACCAGCCCATTTTTAGCCAATATTCAAAACCAAGAACCTAGTGCTATTTTAAAACAGGCTTATTCAGCAGGTTTAATGACGGCAATTTCCTTACCAACATTATTTAACGCCGTGCCAAAACCGAATGGGCAAGAGCAAATTATTACAGGTAAGACGAATTTATTCCATTTAGCCAAAGAAGCGGGCTTTAAAACCTACTTTTATTCGGCGCAACCAGAAAAAGAAATGATGATCATCAGCTTAATGGGGAAAACTTGGATTGAAGATTTACGTTTCCCAACTTATTTAAACAAAGGGATTTACGATGGTATGAATGATCATCAATTATTACCTTGGTTTAAAGAGATTGATTTAGCCGATGGACAGCATTTTATTGTTTTACATCAAAGAGGCTCGCATGGCGTTTATGCAGAACATTTATCTGAAGAAGAAAAAGGTTTTAAATCGGGAAGTGTTTTAGATGATTACGACAGCACAATTTTAAACACCGACCAGCTGATTGAAAAAGTTTATCGTTATTTAAAAGCGCAACCAAACCAAGATTGGGTGTTAATTTATACCTCAGACCACGGGCAATATGTAACGGATAAATATTTCAATCAAGGAACGAGTGTTGAGCCAAACTACAATGTGCCTATTTTTATTTATTCACCAGAAAAAGCGGTGCAACAAATTGAGCATCAATTCAAGCCTTGCCCTAAAATGTATCATCAACAAGTGGCAACCTTTATTATTGATTTACTTGGCTTTAATATGCCGATTTCCAGTTGCCAAGAAGGAACAATCAATAGCCGATTATTAACAGGTGATGCCGGTTACTACGAAGTCAAACAAGGTGAAAAACCAAACTTAATTTTGCCGAAAAAGGCTCATTAAGCAGATAAAAATAAAAAAGCCTCGCACCGAAAAAAGGGATAAATTTTCGGTGCGAGGCAAATTTAACCGAACCTTAAAGCAAGGTTGCGACAATAATTTGGCTTGGGTCAATGGTGAAATAGACTTCTTCACCTAAACTAAAGGACTCTTTAATTTCATTGGCAACACATTCTAAATGCTCGCCTTTTTCCCCTAATTGCAAGATAACTTCATCTTGATTGATTTCTTTTATCACACCTTTAAATTGATTCATGGCATTTTCCACTGGGGTTTTGTGTAATTCAACCCAAGGCGCTTTAATCATAAACATGACTTCTTTATCTAAGGTGAGTTGTAAGCGTTTTGCACTTTGTGGCGTAACACAAGCGAACAATGGTTGAGAAAAATCCGCTAATGGAATACCAACAAGGCAATGTAAACTATCGCGTTTTAATTCGCTTACCGCGCCGAAAAATTGGTTGCGCGCGCTACTTTGCAATGAGAATAATGATGTGGCAAACAAAGGATTATCCAAAGGGATATCATCTTGTTGCAAAATATCAAAAGCCGTTTGTTGCGTATCTTCTAACAGTTTATAAAGTTGTAATAAACGTTGCGCATAAGCGGTTAATTTTGTACCACCGCCTTTTTTCCCGCCCGCATTACGTTCTAATAAAGGTTTTGGACTAATGCGATCCATCATTTCTAAATGATCCCAAGCGCTTTTATAACTGACTTGGGCTAATTTTGCGCCTTGGTTAATGGAACCGGTTTCTTCAATCGCTTTTAGCAAGCGAATGCGTTTAGGATCCACAAACAATTGTTCATGTAATTTAATAGTTAATAAAATTTCGCTCATAGACATAATTCTTTCCTAAAAATCAGAGATGAAGAAATTTTACAAAAATTTACACTAAAGAACAAACACAACACCATAGAAAAAGGGGATAAAGGGCAAGGAATAGGATAATTCTTGTGAAAAAACCTATCTTTGCGTATAATTATCCCCCTTTTATAAACATACTTAAAATGGAGTATATGAAAATGCAACATAAAGCAAAATTATTTACCGCGAGTTTATTTGCGGCAACCGTAGCATTAACAGGCTGTAATGATAAAGCGAAAAGCGAAGAAACTCAGGTCGCGAAAGAGCAAGTGCAAGAAGTGAAAGCGCAAACTGTCGCGAAAGAAGAACAAACTGTCGCAAAAGAAGCGGTGGAAAATGCTCAAGCAAACTTACAAGACGCTAAAGAAAAAGCGGTTGAAGTGGCTCAAGCCGTAAAAGCAAGCGCAGAAGATATGGCAACGGCAACAAAAGAAAAAGCAAGTGCTTTAATGCAAGATGCTAAAGAAAGCGTAATGGAACATGCTCACGACGCTAAAGAAGCGGTAATGGAACACGCGCATGACGTTAAAGACAGCGCAATGGAACACGTTCACGAAGCAATGGATCACGCACATGACGCTAAAGAAGCGGTAATGGAACATGCTCACGATGCGAAAGTCGTTGCAACCGAAAAAACAGCAGAAGTGACTTCAGCGATTAGCGAAAAAGCATCAGCACTTAACGCGTCTATGCAAGAAAAAATGGACGACGTGAAAAAAGCAACCAACGAATAAGAAAAGGCGAAAGCTTTAAATTTTTTATCGAAAAATGTGAAATAAAAAACCGAATGACAAAGCATTCGGTTTTTTTTATGCAAAATTAGAAGTTTGCGTTACGAGGAGCGCGAGGGAATGGAATAACATCGCGGATATTTTGTACGCCTGTTACATAAACAATTAAGCGTTCAAAACCTAAACCAAAGCCTGCGTGTGGCACAGTTCCGTATTTGCGTAAATCGCGATACCACCAATAATCTTCAGGATTTAAGCCCATTTCAGCCATACGTTGGTCTAAAACGTCTAAACGTTCTTCACGTTGTGAACCACCAATGATTTCACCAATTCCTGGCGCTAAAACGTCCATCGCCGCCACAGTTTTACCGTCATCATTTAAACGCATATAGAAAGCTTTAATATCTTTCGGATAGTTTTTTACGACGACTGGAGATTTAAAGTGTTCTTCCGCTAAGTAACGTTCGTGTTCAGAAGATAAATCCATACCCCATTCCACAGCAAATTCAAAGTTTTTGCCTGATTTTAAAAGAATATCAATAGCATCGGTGTAATCTACTTGTGCGAAGTCAGAGTTAATAAATTCTTCTAAACGTGTAATAACATTTTTATCAACACGTTTGGCGAAAAATTCTAAATCATCACGGCGTTCATTTAAAACAGCACGGAAAACGTATTTCAGCATCATTTCTGCTAATTTTGCGTCCATTTCTAAATCCGCAAAAGCAAATTCAGGTTCAACCATCCAAAACTCAGCTAAATGGCGAGTTGTGTTGGAGTTTTCCGCACGGAAAGTTGGGCCAAAGGTATAAACTTTGCTTAATGCGCAAGCATAGGTTTCAGCATTTAATTGTCCAGAAACGGTTAAGAAGGATTCTTTACCAAAGAAATCTTCAGAAAAATCAACCTTACCGGCTTCAGTGCGCGGTAAATTTTCTAAATCTAAGGTAGAAACACGGAACATTTCCCCAGCGCCTTCCGTATCGGAAGCTGTAATTAAAGGCGTTGCAACCCAATAGAAACCTTGTTCTTGGAAGAAACGATGAATGGCGGCCGCTAAACAGCTACGTACGCGTGCGACAGCACCGATAATATTTGTGCGTGGACGTAAATGAGCGACTTCGCGTAAATATTCAATAGAATGGCGTTTAGCCGCCATAGGATAAGTGTCTGGATCTTCAACCCAACCCACAACTTCTACTTTATTTGCTTGTAATTCAACGGCTTGGCCAGAAGCAGGGGATTCAACAATCGTCCCTGTTACTTTAACGGCACAGCCCGTAGTTAAGCGTAAAACTTCGTTTGCGTAATTTTCAATGTCATTATTTACGATAGCTTGAATAGGATCAAAGCAAGAACCATCATAAACGGCTAAAAAAGAAAGACCCGCTTTAGAATCGCGGCGTGTGCGAATCCAACCTTGAACGGTAACGCTTGCGCCGAGCGCCACTTTACCTTGTAATACATCAGCAACGGATGCGACTTGTGTCATATTTACCTCTAAATTTTAGATTTTTTGTTCAAAAATGCGCTATTTTAGCGTAATTTCCTTAAAAAAACAAAGGCGACAAAGAGCGATTCTTATAAAAAACGCTTCGCGCCGAAAAACGGTAGTTAAAAATTCCATGAAAGATTGGAAACTAAACGGCAAGTATCACATTTAAAATGCAAAATTCCAAATAAAGGTTCTGCTAAACGCCAAGTTTTATGGCAAAGAGGGCAAAGGCGCTGTTCTTCAGCCGTTAAACTTTCCCCGCCGACACGATATAAATAATAAAACGTTGGAATTTGCGTTTGCTCTTCAAGTTCTCGACATAAAGCATAACCATGTTTAAAAAGCCCTGAATCAACACAAGAAATTTCCTTTAAAGCGACCGCTTCTAAGGCACTGGCATTCATTTGCAATTCATCACAAGCCTGCCAATTTTCTTGCCATTTAATGAAATCTTTAGCAAGAGTCGGGGTATTTTTTAAGGGGCGATAAAGGGGAATAGGCTGAAAATTTTCCCCGCTATGCAAAGGCGAGCAAGATTGCACATAAGAAGTGTATAAAATTTGCCAACTTGGCGTGTTGCTACAAGTTATTTCAGAATTAAAATCTTCGCCGATAATTTGGAAATTATCTAAGATTAAACCGTTTTTTCTTGCATTATCAATGGCATCTTGCACAAAACAATTATTCCATTCTGCCAGCAAACTGTGTTCTTCTGGGCAAATGACGCGTAAGCCGAAGCCTATTTCATCTTCTTGTTGAGCGGGAAAAATAGGAATTTCACGCCCAATAATTTGCCCGTTATAACGCCATTCATCAATGATTTTATTGATTAAAGTTGTGGCAGAAGAAAGGGTTAACTGCGAAGAAGTTTGACTAAAAAAAATATCAACTAAAAACATAAGCTATCCTAAAAAGCACTCGCGCCGAATTTTAATTTTCGGCGCGAGAGATTATTCTTGACGAAGTTGTTTCAAAAACGCTTTGGTGCGTTCATGTTTAGGGTGGTTAAAAAGCTCTTTCGGTGAGCCTTGTTCGGCAATTAAGCCCTGATCCATAACAACCACTTTATCGGCAACATCTAAAGCAAATTTAATTTCGTGGGTAACGACAACCATCGTCCAGCCTTCATTGGCCAGATTTTTCATAGTGTTTAACACTTCTTGTACCAATTCAGGGTCTAAGGCAGAAGTGGGTTCATCAAACAGCATCAATTCAGGTTTAAGCGCCAAAGCGCGCGCAATTCCCACGCGTTGCTGTTGTCCGCCAGAAAGCTGAGCGGGGTAGAGATCTTTTTTATCCGCCAAACCTACTTTAAGAAGCAAGGCGTTCGCTTCTTCTAGCACTTCTTGTTTATTGCGTTTTTGCACAAAAAGCGGGCCTTCAATAATATTTTCTAAAGCCGTTTTATTGGGGAATAAATTATATTGCTGAAAAACCATACCCGATTTTCGACGCAAAGCCAGAATATCTTTACTGCGATGTTTTTGCTCGAAATCAAAAAAAAGTGGCGCAGAATTTTGCCCCGCTTCAAATTCAATACTGCCAAACTCGGGCATTTCTAAGGCATTTAAACAGCGTAAAAAGGTGGTTTTACCTGAACCTGAAGGCCCAAGAATAACCACAACTTGGCCTTTTTTAATATCTAAATCAATCCCTTTTAACACCGCATTATCAGCAAATGTTTTTTTGATATTACGAATTTTAATCATAAAAGTTCCTTAGCCTTAATGGGAAAAACGGTTAAGGCGTTTTTCAATGCGCGCTTGAATAAAGAATAAAACAAAGCAAAAACACCAATAAATCCCCGCCGCTTCAATATATACCGGTAAGAAATCATAGGACATATTCGCCATTTGTTGTGCAACGCGAAACATTTCCGTAACCGTCACAATAGACGCAAGAGAGGTGTCTTTAAATAAGCTAATAAAGCTATTACTCAAAGGCGGAACCGCAACTCTAAAAGCCTGTGGCGCGATGATTCGACGAAAGGTTTGCATATACGTCATACCAATGGTAAAGCCGGCTTCCCATTGTCCTTTAGGGACGGCTGAAATGGCCGCACGCACCGTTTCTGAACCATAAGCGCCCACATTTAAAGAAAAACCAATAATTGCTGCAGGAATTGGGTCAATGTAAACGCCTAAAGCAGGCAAACCGTAAAACACAATCACTAATTGCACCAACATCGGCGTGCCACGAATAATGGAAATATAAACTTTCACCAAGCTCAAAACGATGCGGTGAACATAACCTTTAACAGGCGTGGTACGAATTAAAGCCGTAATAATAGCAAGGGTCATACCGCCTAAAAAGGAAGTTAAGGCCAAAGGAATGGACACCAAGACTGCGGCTTTAACCATAGGCCAAAAAGCGTTGATAACAAGTTCAACGCGTGCTTCTGTCATAAAGGGCAGAGCATGTAATAAATCATTCAACATGGCTAACACTAATATCTTTTCCAAAGAATTGAATACCAAGGCGTTTTAAAGTGCCATTTTGACGTAATGTTTCAATGGCCTGGTTCATTTTCGCTAAGGCTTCATCATTACCTTTATTTAAAGCAAAACCTACGCTACGTTGTTCTGGTGAAATCCAAACAATTTTTAAATTAGCATTAGGGTGTTGATGTAAATAATCCAATAAAGACAGCGCATCATTAAAAGTAATATCCGCACGCCCTTGTTCGATGAGTTTTAAGGCCATCGCCATACCATCAACAGGAACGAGCTTCGCGCCGAATTCTTGGGCTAATTCGCCGTAATGGGAATTTAAGGCCGAAGCAGAAGATAAGCCTTTAACATCGGAAAGTTGTTTGACGCGATCATCATCTTTACGCGCAACCAACATTGCACCAGAAAAATTATAAGGCGCAGTTTTATCAAAAGTCGCACGACGCGCAGGGGTCGTTAAAGACATTTGATTGGCAACTAAATCAAAACGGCCTGCTTTTAAGCCTGCCAGCATAGAACTCCATTCTGTTTCTTTAAATTCTAATTTCACGCCTAATTCTTTCGCCATTGCGCGTGCAACTTCAACGTCGTAGCCCGTTAATTGGCCTTGCGCATTATGATAAGTGAAAGGCTTATAGGTTCCCTCTGTACCAATGACAATAGTGCCATGTTGAGTGATGCGTTCGTTTAAGGATAAATCGCTATGAGCGAAAAGATAACTACTTAACAACGCACTTAAAGAGAAAATAAAAAATTTTTTAAACATAAAGTATTCCTATTTGTTTTTGAAAGAGTGCGAAGTATATAGGGGAAACGAAAAAATATGCAAGTATACTAGGGGATAGTATATAAAAAAGTTTTTAATAGAATAATAAACAAGCATTAAAATGAATAAATTGTCGCGGGGATGTAAAAAAAGTAAGTTTTTTTGTAAAAAGATTGACTATAAATGAGTAGTTTGTAGAATACGCTACTCAAAAAGGCGTAAGGAAGAAAAAACATGAAATTATTAGCACTTATTTTCCCTTGTGGATATTTTATTAGCGAAGGTGAATACACAAAAGCCTTGTCCACATTTTTATTACAAGCCACGTTTTTAGGTTGGATTCCTGCCGCAATGTGGGCGCATTATACTTGGGAATGCAGAAACAATGCGCCAGAAAAGGACGTTTTCCAAATTCTAACGCAAGTTAACTCGCATCAATGAACTTTGTTGAATTAAGCAAAGAGTAAAATTAAAAAAATAAAATTAAAGGTCGTTTTGTTTTTCTAACGAGATAGAACCTTCCGCTTTTTCCATTAAATCAATTAAGGATTCTGACAAAGTCAGATTCTTTTTTTGCGCATAATCGGCCAATTTACGCCATACGGCATAATCTAAATCAATGGATTTTTTGCGCGTATGCACATGTTCTGCATTAAAAAAACGTTTCCGCTTAGCCCGAATAGCTTGATCTAATTTAACGATTAAGTCTAAAGAAAGATGTTTTTCTACCCAATTTTCAATAGCTTGTGCGTTGTTTTCTAAAGAAAATAAATTTTCCGCGCATTGATTATTCAGACTTTTCTCATCATAGCGAGTAATTTGTTCGCCATTACGATGCTTTTTGATTAAATATAACCACTTCCATTGGGCTTCTTGATTTTCTAATTTTTGATATTTCATTTTATCTCTGTCTTGTGACGTGGTAACAAAGCGGGGGATTATACGCTACTTTTATTTCTTGCGCTAAAAATTTTTGCAAAAAAGGCTCTCGCGCCGAAAAGATGTACGATGACGCCCGTTCGCATTCAAAAAAAGAAAACAACGTATTGAAAAACCATACAAAAATTGTGTTTTTTTTAATCTTGACTTAAAAAATCCACTTTCGCTATACTTGCCTGCGTAAAGAAAATACCTTCATTTAAGCCGGCAATATTACAAACAAGGTAAAGTGAAAACAGACCTTTCACCCAGTAATCTTTGCGGTAGGAATTGATTTCTACCGTTTTTTTCACCTTAAATTAGGAGTCTATTATGCTAGAAACATTTAAAGCCACAGCAAGAAAATTACCTAATGGTTTAGCGGTAGAAACCAAGGCGCGCGGATTTAAAATTATTTTCGATGAGCCACCAGCCTTAGGCGGGAAAGATCAAGGTATGAATCCCGTGGAAGGCTTGCTTTGTACCTTGGGCGCTTGTGAGGCCATTGTCGCCGCCGCTTTTGCCAAATATAAAGGTTTTCATTATGAAGATTTTTATGTGGAATTAGAAGGTGATTTAGATTTAGACGGGTTTAAAGGCGTACCAGGCGTACCAAAAGGTTATCAAGAAGTGCGTTTTAAAATGCATTTCAAAACAGAAGAAAGCCAAGCCCGCTGTGAAGAATTTGCTCAGTTTATTGAAAGCACCTGCCCAATTTTCTCGACCTTAAAAGAAGGAACAAAATTAGTCTGCACCGGTGTTGAACGCCACGCATAAAAAAGAAAAAGAAAAAGGAAAAGAAAAAGGAAACCTCAAAGAGCAAAAAGGCTTTTTGAGGTTTTTTATGCCTTAAAAAATAAAAAAAATTGAGTTAAAAAGCCATTTTACGAGAGAGATCGCAAAAATTTTCCTTAAAAACCTTTCTTGCAGGCAAGCAAGCTATGCTTATTTCGCCAATCAAAAGATGAGGAGGAAATATGGCAAAATCTCAAATAAAAAAATTGTATGCGGGGCTTTTTTTTCTGTTGGGACTTTTTTTCGGTGCGAACCAGGCTTTCGCGCAAGCAGAAGCACAACTGAACACCCCAGAATGGCAAGCGAAAACGCAAACAGAAGAAAATCACAAAGCATCAACACAATTGATGTTGGTGGGAACTTATACCAATCAAGATTTAACAGGTTGGGTGATGAGTGAAAAATTAGACGGTGTTCGCGGATTTTGGGACGGAAAACAGCTTTTTACTCGCCAACATCGCAAGCTAACACCCCCACATTATTTTGTAAAAGATTTTCCCCCGTTCGCGATTGATGGCGAATTATTTACCGCACGAGATGAGTTTGCGGAAATCTCATCCATTGTGCGCTCGCAAAAAGATAAAGGTTGGGAAAAAATGAAATTATATGTTTTTGATGTTCCCAACGCACAAGGGGATTTATTTGCACGCTTACAAGTTTTGCGTGATTATTTAACCGCACATCCAAGTCAACATATTGAAATCATTCCACAAATTCCAATTAAAAGTCGCGCACAAATGCAAGAATTTTTCAATGAAGTTTTAGCGAAAAAAGGCGAAGGCATTATTGTGCGTAATCCAACGGCGAATTATGAACATAAACGCAGTAATCAAATTTTAAAAATTAAACCTGTGCATGATGAAGAATGTACCGTGATTGCCCACAATCCAGGCCGCGGAAAGTTTGAAGGTTTAATGGGGTCGGTAACTTGTAAAAATCAGCGTGGCGAATTTCGCATAGGTTCCGGTTTTAATTTAGCAGAAAGAGAAAATCCACCAGCCATTGGTAGCTTAATTACCTACAAATACCGCGGACTAACCAAAGCAGGCTTACCTCGTTTTGCCACATATTGGCGAGAACGAACAGACAAATAACCAACACACTCGCACCGAAAAATCACCGAAATTTCGGTGCGAGATGATATGCTTGAATTTAGTTTACTTAAATGGAAAAATTTTTGTGCTAAAATCTCACCTTATTTTGAAAAAGATATTGAAACAAAATAAATGTAGAAGAAATATTTAAAATTTTTACGCTATAAATGAGAATAAGGAGATCTAAATGAATGTGGATTTAAGTAATGAAGATTTATTTAATGAAGATGAAATTAAATTTGATAAAAAAATTAACTTTATTTTCGGAAAAAATGGTGCTGGGAAAAGTACATTATGTAAATTGATAAAAGAACGAATCCAAGATGAAGATACTGATATTTCTTTATTTCAGGGGTTTGATGAAATTGTTGGTGCAGATGGAAAATTAAATGC
>JAHHQY010000038.1 GCA_020026115.1 Actinobacillus sp.
AGGTGATTTTGCCGATATAGGCGAAAAATATCAGCATAATGAGTAATAAAAGTTGTTTCAGTTTTTCGCTGAGTGTGTTTTTTTTCCTAGCCATAAATGTTCCTTTGTTTGCTTAGTTTGTTTGCTTAGGGTGAATAAATTTTTCCGTTTTTTCGGTGCGAATGTGTTTTTTTCTGTTTGCGCTTGTGCAAGGTTTATAACAAGGGGCTAAACAGGAAAAACAGTTTTTCTATAATGCGGTGATAGCTTGGCCGATGTTTCCAGCTTTGGTAATCCATAAGAACCGATTGGGCGCAATAGCTTTGCTGAAGTTCGCTGACTTCTTGGGCGAAATTTTTATCTTCCACCAACATCATAACTTCAAAATTTAACAGAAAACTGCGCGTATCCATATTCACTGTGCCGACCATCGCCAAACGGTCGTCCACTAAAATGCTTTTGGTGTGCAATAAGCCTTGATTAAATTTATAAATTTTTACGCCCGCTTCGAGTAAATCATCAAAAAAAGTGCGACTTGCCCAGTCCACTAAGGTTGAGTCATTTTTTTGCGGAAGGATAATTTCCACTTTCACGCCACGATAAGAGGCCACTTGCAAGGCTTCGGCAATATGGTGCGTTGGCACAAAGTAAGGCGAGGTAATGACAATGCTTTTTCGCGCCGAAAAAATGGCTTGCAGTAAGGTTTGTTCCATTAAATCTTCAGGAAAGCCTGGCCCTGTCGCTAAAATTTGCACGGCGTGCGAGTTATCCAAGTCTTGCGTTAAGGCGGTTTTATGGGGGTGTTGTAGTGGCAAGGACTGTTGGGTTTCCATTTGCCAGTCGATCGCATGCAGGCTATTTAAAATACTTGATACTGGCCCGACCATACGCACCATCATATCCACCCATTCGCCAACGTGAGCATCTTGTTTGAAATATTTGGGATCGACCATATTCATACTGCCCGTATAAGAAATGTGATTATCGATGGCGATGATTTTTCGGTGCATACGTAAATCAATACGGCTGAAAAACATACGAAATAAACTCACATGTAAGCATTCTTCTATTTGAAGGCCTTTTTGGCGTAATTCTTTAGGCTTTGAGCTTTTTAGAAAAGGACGACTGCCTACGCTATCAAGTAAAATGCGCACTTTAACGCCTCGCTGAACGGCTTGAATGAGCGCCTCTTCCACTTCGCCCACAAGCCCGCCTTCGGCCCAAATATAAAAAACCATATTGATATTTTTTTGCGCTTGCTGAATATCCGCGACAATTTGTTTGATGATGCTTTCAGGCGTATGCAAAAGGTGCAGTTCATTACCGATTACGCTTGGGATGCTTAATCTACTTTGTACTAAATCCACTAAAGGTTGATAGCAAAGCGGGGTTTGGCTCGTAACGAAGTTTTTATTTTGACTTAGGGTTTGATACCAATGGATAAATCTGGGTTTAATGCGTTCAAAGGCCAAGGTGCGTTTTTTACCTAAATTGATTTCACCAAAAATCAAATAAGCCCCGATCCCCACAAGAGGAAAAATATGAATCATCATCAACCAAGCTAACATCGCCGTGACGGATTGTTTGCGAAATAAAAGGCGTAGCGTAATCCCTATGGTCATTATCCACACGATAGTGGGGAAAATGTATGGTACAATTTTGCTAATTAACATATTCTCTCCTGAATTTGAGCGTTTATTTTTTTTATTTTTTATTTTGTTATGAGTTTGCTATGAATTTTGAAATTGTCTTTCAACATCCTGATTTTGTTGTCATAAATAAGCCTTGTGGCCTGAGCGTACATAAAGATACGCAAGATGAAGGTTTTACCACACGTCTTGCAAAGCAACTCAGTGTACCACAAGTTTGGTTAGTTCATCGCTTAGATAAAGTCACTTCCGGTTTATTGATTTTGGCTTTAAATGCAAAAAGTGCAGGAACACTCAGCCAACTTTTCGCCCAACACCGCATTGAGAAAACCTATATTGCCCTTGCTTGTGCGAAACCAAAGAAAAAACAAGGCTGGATTAAAGGCGATATGCAAAAAGCACGCCGTGGCGCGTGGAAACTGTGTCAGAGCCTCGAAAACCCTGCCGTGACGCAATTTTCTTCTTATGGCATTATGCCGAATTTGCGTTTGTTTATCTTGCGCCCAAAAACAGGAAAAACTCATCAATTACGCGTGGCCATGAAAAGTTTAGGCAGTCCTATTTTAGGCGATACCCTTTATGCAGGCTTGGCCAGCGATCGCACTTATTTACACGCTTACGCCTTGCGTTTTTGTTATCAAGGCGAAGAATTTTATCTAAAAGCTACGCCAACCATGGGTAATTGGCCGATCACTTTCCCTTTAGATCTATAAAAAACTATACATTTTTCCCTATTTCCCTTAAAATTCGGCGCGTTAGTCGGGGTGCAATATGCTGAGAATATACCCGCGAACCTGAAACAGCTAGGACTGTCGTAGGAAACTAACCTTTTCAGCCTGTCGTTTTGTGGTTCATTCTCGCCTTTTTTTTATGTCAGAAAACTGGAGAACAGAATGAAACAAATCCTTACCACTTCCCTTGTTACGTCGCTTTTTTTGAGTGCTTCGGCCTTAGCGCAAGATATTCCCGTAACCATTTATTCTTCAAGTAGTTTTGCCGCCGATTGGGGGCCTGCTTTGCCTTTAAAGGCGGATTTTGAAAAGAAAATGCCTTTTTGTAAATTAAACTTTGTGCCAATAAGTGGCGCAGGCGTGATGTTTAATCGCTTGCGCTTGGAAGGAAAAAAAACGCCTGCCGATATGGTGCTAACGCTGAATAATTTTATGTTAGATGCGGGCGAAAAAGCCCAACTTTTCGGTGCGAGTTCCCTTGATTTAAGCGCCGTGCCTGCGGAATTTAAAAAAGTTTCTGGAGCGAATACTTTTGTACCTTATGGTTTTGCGGAATACGCTTTTATTTACGATAAAAATAAATTAAAAAATCCCCCAACTTCTTTAAAAGAGTTGGTTAATCGACAAGATTTACGCGTGATTTATCAAGACCCGCGCACTTCGGCGGTCGGTCAAGGGCTTATGGCGTGGATGAATGCGGTGTATGCCCCAGAAGACATTGCTCAGGCGTGGAAAACTTTAGCTAAACATACCGTAACCGTAGGCAAAGGTTGGTCGGAAACCTATCCTGCCTTTTTAAAAGGTGAAGCCGATGTGGTGCTAAGTTATAACACTTCGCCTTTGTATCATTTATTAGTGGAAAAGAAAGACCAATACGCCAGCCTTAATTTTAAAGAAGGACATATTGCGCAAGTGGATTTTGCTTCTGTGGTGAATGGTCATCAAAATGCTTGTACGCAAGGCTTTTTGCAATATTTGCTTTCTACGCCTGCGCAACGCATTTTAAGCCAAGCCAATACGATGTTGCCGGTTATTGATAACATTGATTTAGCGGAATATGACGCGCTGAAAAAAAAGGTTTTTCAAAATGCGGTTTCTATGCCAGTTGTGCCACAAAAACAAATGCAACAGTGGATTAACCAATGGCAAATGGCCTTAGCGGAATAATGACTTTGATGAAATTAAAAACAAAACTTCCCGCCCTTTTTCCGCGAGCTTATTGGGGCGGGATCTTTGTTATTGTGGCGATTAGTGCTTTTTATTTCCTTTCTTTGCAAGCCCTTTGGCAATATGGTCAGCATTATTCTTGGCAGGATTTTGTACAAGATCGTTATTTGCACCACGTCATTGCCTTTAGCTTTTTACAAGCCAGTCTTTCGGCTTTTTTAGCGGTGATTTTGGGCTTTCTTTTTGCGCGCGCGTTTTTCTATCAAGATTTTTACGGCAAAAAGTGGGTGCTGAAACTTTTTTCCTTAACCTTTGTGTTACCAAGCCTTGTGGCGATTTTCGGTTTAATGGGGGTTTATGGGCATAACGGTTGGCTTGCGCAAACTTGGCGTTTGCTGGGCTTTCAAGGAAATTGGCATTTTTATGGCTTAACGGGCATTTTAATTGCTCATTTGTTTTTTAATCTTCCTTTAGCCAGTCGTTTATTTTTGCAAGCCTTACAAAGTATTCCGACAGAACAACGTCAATTAGCCAGCCAATTAGGCGTGCGGGGTTGGCGTTTTATTCAACTTATTGAATGGCCTTATCTGAAACAACAGCTTTTTCCTACCTTTGTGTTAATTTTTATGCTCTGCTTTACCAGCTTTGCCATTGTTTTAACCCTTGGTGGTGGGCCGAAGTTTACAACATTGGAAGTAGCCATTTATCAAGCGATTTTCTTTGAGTTTGATTTAGCGAAAGCGACCATTTTTGCCTTGTTGCAGTTTGTTTTTTGTTTGGCGTTATTTTCTTTAAGCAGTCTTTTTAGCCCTAAGCCAACAACGGCTTTAAGCTATAAAACATGGCGTGAAAAGCAAAGCAAGGGGGTGCAACTTTGGCAAAAAAGTCTTATTGCGCTGACGCTTTTTTTTATTGCAAGCCCTTTGTTGCACACTTTTTTACAGGCTTTAATGTCGGGGGAATTTTTTCGTGTTTGGCAAAATCCCGAATTTTGGCGCGCATTACTTTATTCTTTAAGCATTGCGCCTTTGGCGGGCTTTTTAGCGGTGTTGATTGCTATGGCTTTGTTGTATTTTTCGCGCCTTTTAAGTTGGCGACATCACCCGTGGCTTTCTCATTATATTCTTAATACGGGTATGGTGATTTTGGCCATTCCCACGTTGGTTTTAGCCTTAGGTTTGTTTTTGCTTTTGCGTAAGATTAACGTGACGAACGCGCTTTTATTTTTGTTGGTGGTCGTTTGTAATGCGCTTATGGCCTTACCTTTTGTGTTACGCGTTTTAACCTTGCCGATGAATAATGCGATGTTGCTGTATGAAAAACTGTGTCAATCTTTGCAGTTGCAAGGCTTTGCGCGCTTTAAGTTAATTGAATGGCCGAACTTAAAAGGGCCACTTAAGTATGCTTTTGCTTTGGCTAGCGCGCTTTCTTTGGGGGATTTTACGGCCATTGCGCTTTTTGCTAATCAAACCTTTACTTCGTTACCGCAACTTTTATATCAACAACTGGCGCGCTATCAAATGAATAGCGCAAGTGTTACCGCCTTTTTGTTGTTGCTTTTTTGTGGGTTAATTTTTTATTTTGTGGAAAGTTATGATCAATCTAAACATTCAGTTTAATTATGCCAATTTAGCGATGCATTTTGTTTTATCCGTTAAAAAAGGCGAAAAAATCGCTCTTGTTGGCGCAAGTGGCGCAGGAAAAAGCACGTTACTTAATTTAATTGCGGGCTTTGAAAGCCCTAAGTCTGGCTCAATTTTTTTAAACGGGCAAGATTGTACTTTTTTATCCCCAGCTCAACGCCCTGTTTCGATGCTTTTTCAAGAAAACAATTTGTTTACCCATTTAAACGTGGCGGAAAACTTAGCGCTGGGTATTAAACCGAGCTTAAAACTGAATGCGCAAGAAAAAGACGCGGTTTTGCAAGCCAGCCAAGCGGTGGGATTAGAGGCCTTTTTAACGCGCAAACCAAGCGAGCTTTCAGGGGGACAAAAACAACGTGTGGCTCTTGCGCGCTGTTTGTTGCGTAATCAGCCTATTTTGTTGCTTGATGAGCCTTTTTCTGCCCTTGACCCAAACTTACGCCAAGAAATGTTGCATTTAATTGCCCGATTTTGCCAAGAAAAACAACTCACTTTACTGATGGTAACCCATCAAGTTGATGAGGTAAAAAATGTGGTGGATAAGGTTTTACGCGTGGAAAATGGCCAGCTTGTGCAGGGGTAGCGGAAATTCTGTGGGCATTTTGCCGTTTCTTTTTAAGGCTTTTATTTAAGGCTTTTATTTGAAGAAAACAGGCTTATTCGCTAAAATACGCCGTTCTTCCCCTTTGGGGTATTTTTCCTTTAAAACTAAAAACTTGGACTTTTATCGTGTTAAAACTTCGACCTTTTCATTGGCTCGCTTTGAGTTTTTTTGGTTTCTTTTGTACTTATGGCGTTTTTATGCCGTTTTTTCCTGTTTGGTTAAAATCGCAAAATTACGCACCTGAAACCATCGGCTTTATTGTGGCCTCCGCTTATGTTTTCCGCTTTATCGGCAGTATGCTTTTCACCCGTTTTATTAAACAAGCCCACCAACTTTTAACGGCTTTGCGTTATTTAGCTTGGATGAGCTGTGCCATTATGCTTTTTATGAGTTTTTATGTGCAAAACTTTTGGTTGCTCTGTGGCGGTTTGTGGCTGTTTTCTTTAGTCAATTCAGCGGGCATTCCTTTAAGCGATACCCTTGCGACAACTTGGTCCTTTCAAGTGAAAAATCTTGATTACGGTCATATTCGTTTGATTGGCTCTTGCGCTTTTATTATTGGTGTGGTGGTTTTCGGTTATTTCATTGGCTTGATTGGGGAAAGCTACATCGGTTTATTAGTCGCAGGTTTGCTTTTTGTTTACGCCAGCTTGCAAATGTTACCACCAAGTTTGTTACCAAAAAATCAAGAAAGCGAAAAAAGCGAGGAAGTACCGAGCTTTTTAAGTTTATTAAAAAATTCCATTACAACACGCATTTTAATTGTTGTCGCTTTATTACAAGGTTCTCATGCGGGCTATTACATTTATAGCGTTATTTATTGGCAATCCTTAGGCCTTGAAGTGCAAACCACCAGTCTTTTATGGGGGTTAAGTGTGGCCGCTGAAGTGATTTTCTTTTTCTTCTCTACTCGCTTATTTAGCGCTTGGTCATTAAGTAAACTCTTCTATTTATGTACCTTTGCAACGGTTTTACGTTGGGGCTTATTCCCTTTTGCCGACACATTTTGGGAAATTCTACCTATTCAATTTATGCACAGCGTGACTTTTGCCTTAAGTCATTATGCGATGATGCGTTACATTGCAGGCCAAGCACCTAATTCCATTGCGAATTTACAAGGTTTATATAATGCCATTGCAGGTTGTGCGGGGGTGGCTTTGCTTTCTGTGCTTTCAGGTTGGCTCTACCCTATTTCCGCCACGGCGACATTCTTAACTATGGCCGGTTTTGCTTTATTGGCGTTACCATTTATTCCACGTCAGATTGAGAACCCAAACCTAAAGAAGGTGAACTAATATGCAAGAATTTGCGCAAGTAGAGGCTTTTTTACAAGATTTATGGCTGATCAAAGGGCTTTCTGAAAATACCATTGCCTCTTATCGCTTAGATTTAAACGCCTTTTATCAATGGCTGGAAGAGAAACATTTGTCTGTTTTTGCTGTTGATGCCATTGATTTACAAACCTTTCTTGGGGAACGTTTAGAAAAAGGCTATAAATCAAGCAGTATGGCTCGTATGCTGAGTACTTTGCGCAAATTTTTTCAATTTTTACAACGGGAAAATCAACGTACCGATGATCCAAGTTTATTGCTTCATTCGCCTAAATTAGCCTCACGTTTACCGAAATCTTTAAGCGAACAACAAGTGACAGATTTACTGAATACGCCTGATACGCAAGACCCAATCGGTCTTCGAGATAAAGCGATGTTGGAAGTACTTTATGCCACAGGCTTGCGTGTCAGTGAATTAGTGTCCCTGACGCTGGATAATTTAAATTTAGAGCAAGGTGTGGTGCGTATTATTGGTAAAGGGAATAAAGAACGTATTGTGCCAATGGGCGAAGAAGCCAGTTATTGGTTGCAAGAATTTTTGGTGCTGGCACGCCCCACTTTAGCGCAAGGGCAACAAATTAGTGCGCTTTTTCCAAGTAAGCGCGCCCAGCAAATGACGCGCCAAACCTTTTGGCATCGTATTAAAAATTACGCCATTCTGGCGCATATTGATAGCGATAAACTCTCGCCTCACGTGCTTCGTCATGCTTTTGCTACACATTTAGTCAATCATGGTGCGGATTTGCGCGTGGTGCAAATGCTTCTTGGGCATAGCGATCTTTCCACAACGCAAATTTATACTCATGTTGCGAAAGAACGTTTACATAAACTCCACCAACAATTTCACCCGCGTGGTTAGGTTTCTTGTTTTTTTCTTTCTTTGCTTTGCTTTTAAGACGCAATATTTCCTATAAATCCCCATAAATTCCTATAAATTCCCATAAAAAAAGGCACAACTAACATTGTGCCTTTTTCATTGTTATTTCAAGAAATTACCCTTGACCAAAGCCTCGTAAACCGACCACATGAACATGTTCGTGGTTATTGGTGATTTTACGCACCAATTTATAGGTTGTGCCTTTTTCTGGGCTGATGTTTTCAGGCGCGGCGATAAGCAGTTGCATATCAAGGCGTTCGCAAAGTTCAAAGAGCGTAGAAATAGATTTCGCATCTAAACGCGCCGCTTCATCTAAGAACAATAAACGGCAAGGTAAAATATCTTTCGCACGCAAACGGCGACTTTCTTCTTCCCAGCTTTGTACCACCATCAATAAAATTGACATCCCTGTACCAATCGCTTCACCGGTGGAAAGCGCCCCACTTTCGGCGCGTAACCAGCCGTCTGTGCCACGATAAACTTCCACTTCTAAGGCTAAGTAATTGCGATAATCTAATAAACTTTCGCCAATGGTTTGCGCACTGCGTTGTCCCATATCCATATGCGGATTTAAGCGTTGGTAAAGTTTCGCCATTGCTTCCGAGAAGGTGATTTGATTATTGTTAAATAAATCTTGATATTCTTCTTTTTGGCCTGAAAGGGCTTCAAGTAACATGGCATGGCTTTCGCGAATATTCACCACTAAACGTACCGATTTTACTTGACCGAAGGCGATATTTTGTAAGCCTTGGTTGAGCATACGAATGCGGTTTTGTTCACGCTGAATGGTTTTACGCATAATGTTTGCGACGCTTTCACTGCTGATCGCAAGTTTTTGCTCACGCGCCGTTAATTCTTGCGTTAAACGTGCCAATTCCACTTCCATTTGTTCGATCGCGTCAATCGGATCGTCCGTTTTAATAATATCTTGGCGAATACGTTCACGCAGATGTTGGTAAACGGCAATAAAGAAACGCACTTTATTTTCTGGTTTACGGTTATCTTCTGAAGCGCGTAAACTGTCGCGTAAATATTCGTTGTCTGCTACGGCCGTGCGTAACGCACCTAAGGCTTTATCTGACATCGAACGCAATTCTTCACTGGATAAGTAAGCCAATTCACGGCGATTTAAGCGTTTTTCCATATCCGCATGGCGAGAAAGACGTAACACGCCACACCAGCTGATTTTCGCTAAAACCACTAATTCACGTTGAGCTTGATAATCTTTTTGCGCACGGCGAATTTGACGGGTGCGACTTTCTGTTTCGCTTTCAATTAAGGTTAATTGTTTTTCGACATATTGACGGCGTTCGCGATTTTGCGCCAGTTGTTGTTGCAATTCATCTCGGCGTGCTTGAGCTTGTTCTGGCGTGGTTTCTTCTAAACGCACACCCAGCTCGCCCACTTCCCCAACTAATTCCAGCAACATTTTGCTTTTTTCTTGCAAGGCCGTGTTAAGTTCAAGATAAACTTGGTTATATTGTGTGACGCGCGCGTGTTTTTGGCGAACCACTTGGCGTAAGTTTTCGCGTTGTTCTTGGCTTTGCTCTAATTGTTGGCGCAAGGTTTTGTTTAAGTCGCTACTTTCCGCTAACACCGCATCTTTATGCGCAAAATGCTGTTGGCGTTGCATCACTTCCGCTAAGCTGAAAATACGCTGTTGCAAGTCTTTTTGACGTTGTTTAATGTGCTGATATTCCTGTTGGAATTGTTCAAACTGACTTGGGTCACTTTGTAACATTTTCGCAATCGGCATAAAGTTTTGCATCGTTTCGTTATGCGTTTTCACAAAGGTTTCGTCTTCTTCTGCTAAGGCTAAGGCTTCTTGGCAATGCGCAACTTCTTCGCTTAAACTTTCATCATCAATTAAGGCTAAGTTAGGCAAAATTTTATTTAATAACTGCAATAAGGCTTTGTTATTTTCTAATTGCATTTGTAACTGTTGGCTACGATTTTGTAGTTGATTTAATTCACGCTCTACTTCGCTTCGCAACTGTTGAATTTCTGCCATTTCATCTTCAGGGCTTGGCAAGAAAGCTAAGGCTAAATGCGTGCCGACAAATTGACTGCAATGTTCATATAAACGCTGACATTTTTGTACGTCAAAGGCTAAACTGGCGTGCATTGCCGTTAAGTCTTCACGTTCTAGTTGTAAATTTTCCAGTTGGCTTTCTCTTGTCGCGCGACCAAAAAAAGCCACTTCAGGAAAGGTGGAATAACGTAGCTCTCGCGCCGAAATTTGTACTGCGACCCCTTTAGATAGCTCGTTTGCTAAATAAACATTGTCATCAAAGGCACTCGGGTCACCTTCGATAAAATATAAATCATCTGGGCAATCTTCTATTTCGGCTAATTGCGCTTTTACGCTTTCTAAATCACGCACCACAATCCCATGACGCGCAGGGCCATAAAGTGCAGAGAAATAAGGCGCGTCTTCAACGGGAACATCTTCGTATAATTCCGATAATAAAACCCCTTGGAAACGCTCAGCCAGTTGAGTTAAGCGTGGGTCTTCTGCGCCATCAGGTAAACTTAAGCGACTGATTTTATCTTCTACTTCTTGACGTTTTTGCGCGATGCGATCTCGTTGAATGGTTAATTCACGTTCTTTTTCAAACTGCAACTGCATAAATTGCATTACATCTTGCGCCGTATAAAAACGTTCATTCGCTTGTTCATTTAAACGCTCTAAAGCCGATTGTGCCACCAACCAGTTTGGCGCAAGTTTGGCTTTTTCTTGATATTGTGCGCTAAGCTGAGCTTGCTTTTGACGTAAATCACTGCGTTTTTCAACTTGTTGCGCTAATTCATCAGCAAGTTCCTCTAATTGCGCTTCTTTTTCTTCGGCGTAACCTTCCAATTCTTGGGCGCTATGTAAATTTTCCCCAGCACGTTGATTAAATGCTTGTAATAATTGTGCCGTGCTTTGTTGTTGCTGATAACGGCGATTAAGCTCTTGCAATTTAGCGCGTAATTGCGGGGCTAATTGGGCTTGAACTTTTTGTTCGCCGTAATTGTCCATTAAAGTTTGCGCTACCTGCCATGCTTCTTCTCGGGCGACATCGCCACACATTTTGCAAAGTAATTGATAAGCGCGCTCAAATTGATGTTTAGCACTATCCGAAAGCGCCATTTTTTGCTCAAAGTCGAGTAAGGTTTCGGTTAATTCTTCTAATTGGGCGCTAAAGGCTTCGTGATATTCTTGAGCATCTTCTGCCTTTAATTGCGGTAACGCACATTGTTTTTTGGCTTTTTCTAATGCGTTTAAGGCTTGTTGATATTGCAAGGCGTGCGTTTGTTGCGCATCTAAAGCTTGTTGGAAGTCGGCTAATTGATCGCGTAAGGCATCAATGCGCATTTCCAATTCTTCTAAGCTGTTTTGGCTTAAAATTTCTTCTTCTTGCGCGTCTTCTAAGGCCGATTGTTGCTCTGCAACTTTTTCTTCTAAAATCGCAATTTCTTCTTCATAGCGAGCAATTTTTTCTTGGTGACGGCTTGCATTTAACACTAAGTTTAAAAAATCTGCTGCGCTTTGATAGTCTGTTTCTAATTGTTTTTCACTTTCCCCTAAAACTGAGGCTTCGCGACTTAAAGAAATAAGACGATATTGCGCTAACTCTTGTTCCGCTTTTGTGTTAAATAATTGACGACGCAATTCTAAGGCTTTTTCTACATTGCCTCGGCGTTCATTGGCATGACGCACGAAGTCAGAAGCCACATAATTGGTGGTTTCTGTAATTAAATGTTTGAATAAATCTCGATCGCCTTGCGTCATTTTAATGGCTTCTAAGGTCATACGATTTTCTCGTAAGGCACTTTCCATATCCGCAAAGGCTTTTTTCACGCCTTGATTTTCAGGCAATAAATAATCACGCAATGAGCGCGTAATCGCACTAGAAATACCGCCGTATAAGGACGCTTCAATCAGTTTGTAGAATTTTGAGCGATCGGCGGAAGAACGTAAACGTTTTGGTAATAGCCCTAAATCAAACATCACCGAATGGTAATCGGTAATGGAATGATAAGATTTAAACTGCCCGCCTAATTTTTCGGCTTTTTGGCTTACTTCATCAAGGGCTAAAACGCGCGCTTGGCCTTCGTTTACGCTTTCAGTAAACAACATAATCGGCGTTAAGGCAGAATCTACATTGAATAAAGAAAAAGGTTTAATATCGACTTTTTTATCGCGTCCTGCGACTTGTTGTAAGCGCACGCCCATAAAAATACGTTGTTTGCGAGAGTTTTCGCTTTCTAATACGGCATAGCAAACCCCAGGGCGTAATTTCCCGTGTAAGCCTTTGTCGCGTGAACCGCCACTTGCGCCCGCTTCTGTAGTATTTCGGAAATGCAATAAGGTTAAGTCTGGAATTAAGGCGGTTACAAAGCCAGCCATCGTGGTGGATTTCCCTGCCCCATTTCCCCCAGAAAGGGTGGTGACCATATTATCGATATCAAAAGTGCGAGCAAAAAAACCGTTCCAGTTAATTAAGGTTAAAGAACGGAATTTACCTCGTTGAATGGTTTGTATTTGCTGAATTTCTGCCGTCATTATTCTTCATCCTCTTGGCTTTCTTTTTCTAATTCTGCAAGTGTCGCATTTTTCGGTGCGAGTGCGTTTTCTTGCGCTAAACTGGCCTCATTGGCGCCTTCACCTAAGCGAATCAATCGGCTTTGCGCTTCCATTGGGTCATCGCCTGCGCGCACTTCTGCACCAAAACGAAATACGGCTTCAGAAATAATAAATTTCCCGCTATTGGCTTCACCAATATGAATTAACATACCGAGTCGACGTAAACGATGTAAAGAACTGCGCACTTTTTCAGCAAGTTTTTGTTTATCCACATCGGACCCCGTAGAGCGTGGATTTATGGCGCGCAATAATTTTTCATTATCCGCTAAGGTTAATAATTCATCGTAAACTTCTTGGGTGCTAAAAATGCCTTGTTGAGCTAAACGTTCTGGGCTTAAGTATAAGTAACACAACACTTTTCCCACCAACATATCTAATTCCGTTAAAACCGAACGAGCAATTAAGGTGTTCGCTTTCGGGCGTAAATAGAAAAAGCCTTCTGGCGCACGCACTAATTCCACATTATAGCGACGATAAAAATCTTCCATTTCATGCTGAAAATCCAGTAAAAAACTGTGATTATCGATCTGCTCTAAAGTAATGTGTCGACCTGTGCGCAGTTGGCTGTCGACAAGGGGAAATAAAGGATTTGCTAAAGCCTGCGTCATTTTCGTTGAAAGCGCAGGCGTGCTGACTGTTTGTTGGGCAAAATTAGTTAACATGTTCTTTCTCTGTTGAGCTGTGATATTGGTTAATTGGGTGAGCTTGCACGGCGGCACCTTGAGAATTGATTTCTTGCCATTTTGGATAAATGCCGGCTAAATCGCCTTGTGCCATACCCAGTTGAACGGCTTGATCCACAATAATGCGCGCCACATCAAAATGACGACTTAAAGGATAATTCGCCAGCTGTTGTTGTAAAACTTGGCTTAAATCAATCGCTTGTTTATTGTCGCGATAATGTTCTAATAAAACTTGCATTTCTTTTGCAATTTGATTTTGCACATCGTTAATTTCTTCAAACTCGAGGTTTTGTGGCAATTCCCCTAAGGCTTCTTCATTATGCAAGACTAAGGATTCATCACGCATATCGGCTAAACGTTCTGCATTGGCCGTCCATAAAAACCAAGGTGCGTTGAAATAATCGTGAATACTGGTGCGTAAACGTTGGGAAAAAACTCGATTTTTATCTAAATCAATCGCCGTTCGAATAAATTTATGCACATGACGATCGTAACCAATCCATAAATCAATGGCTTGTTGCCCCCAGGCGATGATGCGATCGAGTTTATTTTGTAAATCCACAATTAAATCATCAATAAAATCTAAGTCTTGACGACCAATTACGCAATTTTGTACGCGTAATAATTGTGCTTGTAATTTATCGCCCGCAGTATTTAGGGTGTCTTGCAATTCGCGCAAATGACCTGAGGTTTCATCAAGTAATTCTTCGCAACTGACAATTGCTTCTTGCCAGTTTTTGCTGAGTAATTCGGCTATTTCTTGTTTTACTTTTTGTTGTTTTTCATCCATAACCCGTTGGCTGAAATCAATATTATCGAAAATTTCTGCAACGGAATATTTT
>JAHHQY010000039.1 GCA_020026115.1 Actinobacillus sp.
ATTCAAATTGACGAAGACGGCTTTGAACGTGAAATGCAAGCACAGCGTCAACGTGCGCAATCAGCAAGTAACTTTGGCGTGGATTATAATTCAGTTATTCGCGTTGAAGGCAAAACGCAATTCCACGGTTATGCCCAAGATAACGTTAATGCTGAAATTGTGGCGTTATTCGTAAATGGCCAAGAAGTTGATGCGGTAAATGCAGGCGATGACGTGGCGATTATTTTAGATAACACCGCATTTTATGCAGAATCTGGCGGTCAAGTTGGTGACCAAGGCCAAATTTTCGGTGCGAATGCTAAAGTTGAAGTACAAGATACGCAAAAATATGGTCAAGTTTTTGCTCATATTGGTAAGCTGTTGGAAGGCGAATTACGTGTTGGTGATAAAGTCACTGCACAAGTTGACAGCAAACGCCGTCAACGTACCGCTTTAAATCACTCTGCAACCCATTTACTTCACGCAGCTTTACGCCAAGTTTTAGGCGCGCATGTTATGCAAAAAGGTTCATTGGTTTCTGATAACGCATTACGTTTCGATTTTGCGCAACCAGAAAGCATTACTTCAGCACAATTAGTGGAAGTGGAAAATTTAGTTAATGCGAAAATTCGCGCTAATTTCCCTGTTGTAACGGAAGAAATGGCGATTGAAAAAGCGAAAGAAAAAGGCGCAATGGCCTTATTTGGTGAAAAATATGCTGAAAATGTGCGTGTTTTAACTATGGGCGATTTTTCAATTGAGCTTTGTGGCGGTATTCATGCGCAACGTACAGGCGATATTGGTTTATTTAAAATTGTTTCAGAAAGCGCTATTGCATCAGGCGTTCGCCGTATTGAAGCGGTAACGGGTGAAGGGGCAATGAACTTTATCCACAAACAAGAAGCGGTGTTAAGTCAAAGTGCTGAATTATTAAAAGCAGATAGCGCAAGCTTAATGGATAAAATTCAGGCCTTACAAGAAAAAGCGAAAAAAGCAGAAAAAGAATTACAAGCCTTACAAGAAAAAATGGCTTTACAAGCTGGCGCAAACTTAGTGCAAAATGCACAAGTAATGGGCGAGGCAAAAGTTATTTTACAACAACTTGACGGCGTGGAAACAAAAGCGTTACGCACAATGGTTGATGATTTGAAAAATCAATTAGGCTCAAGTGTTGTGGTGTTAGCTTCAGTCACAGGCGAAAAAGTGAATCTTGTTGTAGGGGTAAGTAAAGATTTAACCGCAAAAGTGAAAGCCGGTGAATTAGTGAATTTGATGGCGCAACAAGTGGGCGGTAAAGGCGGTGGTCGTCCTGATATGGCGATGGCTGGCGGTAATGAGCCACAACATATTGCGCAAGCCTTAGAAACAGGTCGTGAATGGCTTAATAACAAGCTTTAAGCAAAAAAATTTGTGTGCTAGCTCACATTTTTAGCTTTTGCCTCGTGTTTTTTTCGGGGCAATCGCTAGAATGAAGAGTATTTTATAAGGATGAAAAGGCACATAATGTCTCATCAAAATAAGAAGGAACAACTATGCTTATATTATCGAGAAGAGTAGGTGAGCGATTTTTGATAGGCGACAACATTACGGTTACTGTTTTAGGCGTTTCAGGTTGCAATGTCAAACTCGGTATTGATGCACCGAAAGAAACAGCAATTTATCGCGAAGAGTTATATCAACGCATTTTACAGCAAAATAAACCACAAGCAGAGCAAACTGATTAAGCCATTTTACCAAATCAGTTCATTTGCTAAGATAAGCACCGCACTCTTTGAGTGCGGTGATTTTTTTAATAGAAGTTTAAGGATAAAAAATGAAAGCAATTATTCCGGTTGCAGGTCTTGGAACAAGAATGTTACCTGCAACAAAAGCCATTCCAAAAGAAATGCTTACTTTGGTCGACAAGCCTTTAATTCAATATGTTGTGAATGAATGTGTGGCTGCGGGTATTAAAGAAATTATTTTAGTGACACATTCTTCTAAAAACGCCATTGAAAACCATTTTGACACCAGTTTTGAATTAGAAACAATGTTAGAAAAACGGGTGAAACGTCAATTATTAGAAGAAGTGCGCAGTATTTGCCCTAAAGATGTCACCATTATGCATGTACGCCAAGGTAATGCGAAAGGTTTAGGTCATGCCGTATTATGTGGTTTGCCGTTGGTGGGAAAAAATCCTTTTGCGGTCATTTTACCCGATGTGCTGTTAGCGGATTTTTCTTCTAATCAAAAACAAGAAAATTTAGCGGCTATGTTAAAACGTTTCAATGAAACCCACACGAGCCAAATTATGGTGGCACCCGTGGCTCAAGAAGATGTGAGTAGTTACGGTATTGTGGATTGCAATGGCGTTGAATTACAAGGTGGCGCAAGCACAAGTATTGTCAATATTGTGGAAAAACCAAGTATCGAAGAAGCCCCATCAAATTTAGCCGTTGTAGGACGTTACGTTTTTTCAGAAAATATTTGGGATTTACTTGCTCGAACCCCAATTGGCGTAGGCGATGAAATTCAATTAACCGATGCCATTGATATGCTTATTGAAAAAGAAAGCGTAGAAGCCTTCTGTATGACAGGAAAAACCTTTGATTGCGGTGATAAAATGGGCTATATGCAAGCTTTCGTTGAATATGGTATTCATCATCCAAAACTGGCACAAGACTTTAAAGACTATTTAAAAGCGTTGGTGAAAACTTTTTAAGTCAAAGTGAGATTTATCTATCTAAAAGGCTAGACGGCTAGATTGCGAAATAAAGGCTTTTCCCGTAGAATGCGCACCTAGAAATTAGGTTTATTATTTCAAGGAAATTATTATGGCATATTGGAACGGAAAATATATTAGCCCTTATGTAGAACATGGCAAAAAAAGCGAGCAAGTAAAAAAAATTACTGTGTCTATTCCGTTAAAAGTATTGGAAATTTTAACCAATGAACGCACTCGTCGCCAAGTGCATAATTTACGCCATGCTACAAATAGCGAACTTCTATGTGAAGCCTTTTTACATGCTTTTACAGGTCAACCTTTACCCACTGATGATGAATTAAAAAAAACGGTGGATGTTTATCTTATAAAAAACCGAAAAAAGCGAAAAAGCTGAAAAAAAATCTCCATATATTTTTGCGTATATGGAGATTTATTTATGCTTAATTAAGCGTCTTTTTTCAAATCCATTTGTAATGGCGGAACTTCACGCCCGCGCACAGCATAAAACTCTTGCACGAACTCATCAAAAGTATCTTTTTCAATATGTTCACGAATTTTCGCCATTAAACGTTGATAATAACGTAAATTATGAATGGTATTTAAACGCGCGCCTAAAATTTCATTGCATTTATCTAAATGATATAAATAAGCCTTCGTATAGTGTTGGCAAGTGTAGCAATCACATTCAGGATCTAAAGGCGTAATATCATCGCGATGTTTTGCATTACGAATTTTTACAATCCCGCCGGTAACAAATAAATGACCATTACGCGCATTACGCGTTGGCATAACGCAGTCAAACATATCAATACCGCGACGAACCCCTTCGACTAAATCTTCAGGTTTACCAACGCCCATTAAGTAACGTGGTTTATCTTCTGGTAATTGCGGGCAAGTATATTCTAAAATTCGGTGCATATCTTCTTTTGGTTCACCAACCGCTAAACCGCCAACCGCATAGCCATCAAAGCCAATTTTTTGTAAGCCTTCTAAGGAAACCTGACGCAATTCTTCAAAAACGCCACCTTGCACAATACCAAAAAGAGCATTTTTATTACCAAGCTCATCGAAACGATCGCGACAACGTTGTCCCCAACGGAGCGACATTTCCATTGATTCTTTCGCATAATCAAAAGTAGCAGGATAAGGCGTACATTCATCAAACTGCATAACAATATCAGAGCCAAGATCGTATTGAATTTCCATCGATTTTTCTGGTGAAAGGAAAATACGCTCACCGTTAATTGGGTTTTGGAATTTCACCCCTTCTTCAGTAATTTTACGTAATTTACCTAAGCTAAATACTTGGAAGCCACCGCTATCGGTTAAAATTGGGCGGTGCCATTGCATAAAGTCGTGCAAGTCACCATGTTTACGCATAATTTCTTGACCAGGGCGTAACCAAAGGTGGAAAGTATTGCCAAGGCAGATTTCAGCGCCGGTTGCTTCGACTTCTTCAGGGGTCATACCTTTTACTGTGCCGTAAGTGCCAACGGGCATAAAGGCAGGAGTTTGTACGGTGCATTCGCCTTGCGGGCGTGCAAAAGTTAAGGTTCCACGGCGTGCATTACCGCAGGTTTTATGGAGTTTAAATTTCATGTTTTTTCCTTGAATAAACAGTTCGAGGGCGTCTTATTAAAAAGACATCTCGCGCCGAATTTTTGCCAACAAATTTTCGGCGCGAGTGGATTTATTGCTTAGTAATAAACATCGCATCGCCATAGCTAAAGAAACGATACTGATTTTTCACCGCTTCTTCATAGGCATGCATGGTATGTTCAAAGCCTGCAAAAGCACAAACCAACATAATTAACGTGCTTTCAGGTAAATGGAAATTGGTAATCAGCGCATCAACAACGCGGAATTTTTTTCCAGGATAAATAAAAATTGAGGTATCGCTAAAAAATGGTTCAATTAATTGTTGAGAACCATTTTCTTCAGCTTTTAAAGCGGCACTTTCAATTGAGCGCACAGAAGTTGTGCCTACGGTAATGACGCGCTTGCCTTGTGCTTTTGTTTTTAAAATCGCATCAACAACATCTTGAGGCACTTCTGCATATTCGCTATGCATTTTATGGTCTTCAAGATTTTCCACACGAACGGGTTGGAAAGTTCCCGCGCCGACATGCAAGGTCACAAAGGCAAAATTTACGCCTTTCGCTTTAAGTTGAGCCATAAGTTCATCGTCAAAATGTAAGCCTGCTGTTGGCGCAGCCACAGCGCCAGGTACTTTGTTATATACCGTTTGATAGCGTTCTTTATCGGCGTCTTCATCAGGGCGATCAATATAAGGCGGTAAAGGAATATGGCCAATTTGTTGTAAGACGTCTAATAAATTTTTTTCACTTTGGCAAAGTTTTAATTCAAATAAAGTGTCGTGACGTGCGCTCATTTCAAAGGCAAGGCCTTGATTTTCACCTAATTTATCTTCGCCAAGAATTAAAATTGCCCCTTCTTTTGGGGCTTTTGAGGCGCGAATGTGGGCTAAACAACGGGAATTGTCAAGCACACGTTCAACTAAAACTTCAACTTTTCCGCCTGTTTCTTTTTTGCCGAACATACGGGCAGGAATAACGCGCGTATTATTAAAAATTAATAAATCGCCCTCGTTAATTAAATCTAAAACATCGGCAAAATGCCCATGGGTTAAAGCGCCAGATTTCCCGTCTAATTGTAATAAACGGCTTGCTTTGCGCTCAGGTTTTGGATAACGAGCGATAAGCTCATCGGGTAAATCAAATTTAAAATCGGAAACACGCATAATGGTTTTTGGAATGTTAAAAATAAGGAGGCTAGTCTAGTGGCATTTAGGGGTAATCTCAAGGAAAAAGCGGAATTTTAGCCAAAAAAAGCCCCTTTTAAGTAAGGGGCAAAGATTTGGGCCGTAGTTTTTCTAATAGTGGGCTTATTATAAAATCATACCAAGCAAATATAAACATTTTTTTAACAATTAAAACATTTATTTTACTTTTTACTGTTGAAAAAAATTTCTTGTGTTTTTTCGTTTATTTTTTAGGTCAATAGGCATAGAATAGCCGACTTTTTTACAGGAAATAGAAGTTAAGATTTATGTCATTTGTTACAGGTCAACGCTGGATTAGCGAAAGTGAAAATAATTTAGGATTAGGGTTAATTACCGCCGTAGATGAACGCACGGTGACGATTGTTTTCCCTGCATCGGAAGAAACTCGAATTTATGCCGTAAAAAGCGCGCCTTTAACGCGCGTTACTTTTAAAGTGGGTGATGAAATTCATCATCAAGAAGGCTGGCAAGCGGAAGTTGTCGATGTGATGACACGTAATGACGTAAATATTTATTTAGTAAAACGTTTAGATACAGGCGAAGATGCGGTGATGCAAGAGTTGGATATTGGCCATCACATCACTTTTAGTAAACCGCAAGATCGCCTTTTTAATGCGCAAATTGATCGTAGCGATCGTTTCGTTTTACGTTACAACAGCTTTTTACATCAGCAAGCGCAATTTCAATCCCCTCTGCGTGGTTTGCGCGGTAGCCGTGTAGGCTTAATTCCTCATCAATTACATATTGCGCATGAAGCCGGTCATCGTAGCGCGCCACGCGTATTATTAGCCGATGAAGTAGGTTTAGGAAAAACCATTGAAGCGGGTATGATTTTACAACAGCAAATCTTGGCAGAAAAAGCACAGCGCGTGTTAATCATTGTGCCAGAAAGTTTGCAACATCAATGGCTTGTTGAAATGCTCCGTCGTTTTAATTTAAATTTTTCTTTATTTGATGAAGAGCGTTGTAGCGATTTTGACGATAAAGCCGAAGGTGAAAATAATCCATTTGCGAGCGAAAATCTCATTATTTGTGCTTTAGATTGGTTAGCGACGAACCCAAAACGCGCCCAACAAGCTTTACAAGCAGAATTTGATATGTTGGTGGTTGATGAAGCCCACCATTTACAATGGGAAGTGGATAATCCAAGTGCGGAATATGCCTTAGTGGCCGCTTTTACCAAACAAATTCCTGCGGTTTTATTACTTACCGCAACGCCTGAACAATTAGGCCAAGAAAGTCATTTTGCCCGTTTAAGTTTACTTGATCCAGAGCGTTTTTATGATTACAACGCTTTCGTTAAAGAACAAGAAAATTACCATAAAGTAGCGAAAGCCTTAACGCCGTTATTTGCTTTAAAACCTTTAACGAAAAAAGCAGAAAAAGAAATCAGCAAATTATTACCTGAACATGACTTAAGCGCAGATTTTGCTTTATTACAAACGCCAGAAACGGCAGAAGCGAGTAAAGTTCGTGAAAATTTAATTCAACAATTGATTGACCGTCATGGCACAAGTCGCGTGCTATTTCGTAATACACGCCAAGGCGTACAAGGCTTTCCAAAACGTATTTTTGACGAAGTGTTATTGCCAATGCCAAGCCAATATACCAACACGGTTAAAGTGATGAATATGTTAGGCGAAAGTCACAATATTGACTTAACTTATCCAGAACAAATGTTTTTAAAAATGAACCCAGAGGCTCGTTGGTGGGATTTTGACCCACGCGTGCAATGGTTAATTCAATTCTTAAAAAAACATCCACAAGAAAAAGTATTTGTTATTTGTCGTCAAAGTTTAACGGCAACACAATTAGAACAAGCTTTACGCGAAAAAGAAGGCATTAACTCAGCCTTATTCCATGAAAAAATGAGCATTGTAGAACGCGATCGTGCGGCTGCTTATTTTGCACAGGAAGATGGCGCGCGCGTTTTATTAAGTTCAAGTGTGGGTTCTGAAGGGCGTAATTTTCAGTTTGCTTGCCATTTAGTGTTATTTGATTTACCGCAAAACCCAGATTTATTAGAACAATGTATTGGTCGATTAGATCGTATCGGGCAAGCCCGTGATGTGCATATTCACGTTCCTTGTTTTGAAAATACTCCTCCGGCGTTATTAGCAAAATGGTTTGATAAAGGCTTAAATGCCTTTGCTGAAACCTGCCCTATGGGAATGCCATTGTTCCAAAAATTCGGCGCGGAACTAAAAAATTATTTCGCTAGCCCGGAAAAATTAGAAGGTTTTGATGAATTACTGAGCCAAACGCAAGCGGAACGAAAAGTATTACAAAAAGCTTTGGAAACAGGTCGTGACCGTTTATTAGAAATTAACTCTAATGGCGGTGAAAAAGGACAAGCTTTAGCCGAAGCGATTCGAACTCAAGATGGCGACACGGAATTAGTTAATTTCAGCTTAAAACTGTTTGATATTATCGGCGTAGAGCAAGAAGATATTGGCGAAAAATCAATTGTAATTAAGCCTAGCGCGAATATGTTAGTGCCTGATTTCCCTTATTTAAAAGAAGATGGCCTAGCCGTAACCTTTGAACGTGATTTAGCCCTAGTGCGTGAAGAAGTTGAATTTTTAAACTGGGACCACCCAATTATTCGTAACGGGATTGATTTAATTACCACAGGCGATATTGGTAAAAGTGCGGTTTCTTTGTTAATAAATAATAACTTACCGGCAGGGACGTTGTTATTAGAACTCATTTATGTCGTCGAAGCGCAAGCACCAAAAGGCTTAGAAATTACCCGTTTCTTACCGCCAACGCCGGTACGTTTATTATTAGACGCCAAAGGAAATGAGTTAAGTAATCAAGTGCCTTTTAACGTTTTGCAAAAACAATTACGTCCTATGAAAAAAGCAACGGCAAATTCCGTGGTGAAAATGATGCAAGGACAAATTGAACAAATGCTAACAAAAGGTGCGGAAAAAATTAGCGAACCAGCTCGTGCTTTAATTGAAAAAGCCAAGGTACAAGCCGAAACGAGTTTAAGCCAAGAAATTATGCGTTTACAAAGTCTACAAAAAGTTAATAAAAATATTCGCCCTCAAGAAATTGACGCATTACAAACACAAAAAACGCAAGTACTCAGCCAATTAGATTTAGCTCGTTGGCGACTTGATAGCTTACGTTTAATTGTGAGTAATAAAGCATAAGGAGAAAAAATGGCGTTATTGCATTACGATCCGCCTAAAACGCCTTATTTGGACGTTTTATATCATGACGATCATATTTTGGTCGTAAATAAACCTAGTGGCTTGTTGTCCGTGCCAGGAAGCCAAGCGCAATTTTTTGACAGCGCGATGTCACGCGTTAAAGAAAAATATGGTTTTTGCGAACCGGCTCATCGCTTAGATATGGCGACCAGCGGAATTATTATTTTTGCTATGAGCAAGCTTGCGGATCGCGAATTAAAACGTCAATTTCGCGAGCGTGAACCTAAAAAACATTATCAAGCCTTAGTTTGGGGACATGTAAAGCAAAATCAGGGTAGTGTGAATTTGCCCTTAATTTGTGATTGGGAAAATCGCCCGCGACAAAAAATTTGTTTTGTAACAGGTAAAAAAGCTCGCACCGAATTTGAGGTGTTGGAACGTTTAGCAAATAACAGTACGCGCGTAAAATTAACGCCAATTACTGGGCGTTCTCATCAATTACGTTTGCATATGCTTGCTTTAGGGCATCCCATTTTAGGGGATAAATTTTATGCCCACCGTCAAGCTAAAGCGATGGCACCGCGTTTATATTTACATGCGGAATTTTTGCAAATTACTCATCCTAAAAGCGGTGAAGTGATGCAATTTAACGCACCTGTGCCATTTTAACGTTTCGCTTTTCAGCTAAAAAACTCTTCGCGCCGAAAATTTGTTGTTATTTTTCGGCGCGAGTTACATTCTCGGCGTATAATTCTTTTCTTTTTTTGACGATTTATAAGAAGGTTAACGTGAACGCGCGTATTCTGTTTTTTGATTCTGGTGTTGGTGGCTTAAGCGTGTATCAAGAAGTAGAAAAATTATTACCGCAAGGGCAATTTTTTTATTGTTTAGATAACGCTGCTTTTCCTTATTCGGAAAAAAGTGAACGCTTAATTACCCAGCGCGTATTGGCTTTGTGTCAGCAAATAAACGCCCAAGCGCCATTAGATTTAATTGTCATTGCTTGTAATACCGCAAGTACCGTTGTTTTGCCCACTTTGCGCGAACATTTTACTTGTCCTATTGTTGGTACGGTGCCTGCGATAAAACCTGCTGCACGCCTTTCTTCTCAGCAACATTTGGCTTTAATTGCCACCAAAGGTACGGTGCAACGCACTTATGTGGCGAGTTTAATTGAAAAATTTGCTCAAAATTGCCAAGTAGAAAAATTCGGTTCTACTTTGTTGGTGGAAATGGCTGAGCAAAAATTGCAAGGTTATCCTGTAGATAAAGCGCAATTAAATGCGCATTTAGCGCCTTTAAAAGCCCTTAAAAGTTTGGATACGGTCGTGTTAGGTTGTACGCATTTCCCTTTTTTACGCGAAGAATTACAGCAGGCTTTACCGCAAGTGGAAAATTTTGTTGATTCAGGCAAAGCAATTGCACAGCGCGTGCTAAATTTATTAGCGAAACAAGAGATTAAAGCGCAAGAAGAGACAGGAAAAATTGTTTTTAGTAGTGCGCCTTTAAAAGAAAAATATCAGCAAATTTTTCAGCGTTTAGGCTTCCATCAATTTGTAGAAATTCCTTTGGCATAAAAAAAACTCGCGCCGAAAAAATAAATTTCGGCGCGAGTTTTTTATGAGTCGTTAGCCTTCTTTTTCACGAATGTTTTCCACCGCGCTATTGATGGTTAATAGCACTTCACTGGAAATCATTTGCTCTAAACTTTGCGCTAAATCCGTTAAAAGCGCTTCATTTGGAACCCCTTTACTGTTGATGTAATGTTGCTCTTTTAAACTTGCGATAAAGTTGGAGAAGACCGCTTTATCGAAAAATTCAGGTGCATTGATGCCATGCAAAATAGAAAGACGATGGGCAACAGATTGGCTTTCTTTTTCCAATTCTGCACGCGGAATAATCGGGTCATTTTGCAATAAACAAAGCGTAATATAATAGCGTTGAATAATATCGCGCACGCCAGCAGACCAAAGTTGTAAGGTGCGAACTTGCGATTTATTTATCGCTAAAATATTCGTGCTACATTGAATAACTTGTTGACGTTCAAATTCAGCCAGAATTAATTTAACGCGTTCTTTTATTTCCTCTTGGCTAAAACGCAAGAATAATTCTTTTTGCAAGAAAGGATACATTTTTTCCACCGCTTCTAAGACCAAATCTTTTTGAATGGCTTCGTAATGTAAAATAATGCTTGCAACTAAAGAAGGTAAAACAAAAATATGCTGAATATTGTTGCGATAATAAGTCATTAAGACCGCCGCATCACGTTTTAAGCGTACAATTTCACCAAAATTATCTTTTTCTAATAAAAGTCCCATGCGATCTAAATTTAAGGCATGTTCAAGCATCTCTTCCGGTGTTTCTTCTGGCACGATAATATCGTCAGAATAAGGAACTTGATGTAAAAAGCTTTGATAGCTCGCAAGTTGCTCTAATAATTGTTCTTTAGAAAGCGCACGTTGACGCGAAGAAAGCAGTGCCGTACCAATTAAGTTCATCGCATTGACAGCGGCCGCATTATTAATATTCACCATCACTTGATTAGAAATACTATCCACAGCGGAATTAACCCAAGCTGGGCGTTCATCGTCATTTTGTTGCTGTTCTTTCCATTCAGGGTAATGCTGATTTAAATAATTAGAGAGCGTAATAGGTTCGCCAAAGTTAACGTAGGCTTTACCGAAATTACGTAATTTTTTAATAACGCGCAGAACTAAGCCCGCATTTTCTTTTTCTTTTTCAGCGCCACGTAATTCTTTTGCGTAGGTATCCACTTCAATGACATGTTCATAACCAATATAAACCGGCACAATAGAAATTGGACGTGTTTGACCTTGCTGTAAAGCCTGTAAAGTCATAGACATCATCCCAGTTTTCGGCGCGAGTAAACGTCCCGTGCGTGAACGTCCCCCTTCAATAAAGTATTCGACAGAATAACCGCGATAGAAAAGTTCCGCTAAATATTCACGGAAAATCGTGGCGTATAAACGGTTACCTTTAAAGGTACGGCGGATAAAAAACGCCCCACCACGACGGAACATACTGCCCACAGGCCAGAAATTAAGGTTAATCCCCGCTGCAATATGTGGCGGAACCAAGCCTTGATGATAAAGCAAATATGAAAGTAACAAATAGTCAATATGGCTACGATGGCAAGGAATGTAGACAATTTCATGTCCATTTAAAGCTAATTTACGCGCGCGATCAGCATGTTGCACATCAATGCCTTGATACAATTTATTCCATAACCAACGTAAGAAACGATCAGCTAAGCGTAAGCCTTCATAATTCACGTTTGCGGCAATCTCATCTAAAATTTTATAGGCTTCTTTTTCTGCTTTTTCTTGAGAAATATTTTTTAAACGCACTTCATCTTTAATCGCCTGTAAGATGGCAGGGGATTGTAATAATTTCTCAAACATCGCTTGGCGATTAGGTAAGCGCGGGCCAGTGGCAGAAATACGTTGTTTAGAAAAGTGAATTTTTGCCACGCGGGCTAATTTGGTCGCTAAGGTTTTATCGTTGCCGTATTTATTGACCATATAACGTAAGGAAACGGCTTGTGAAAAACGGACAAAAGTGTCACGCCCAAACCAAATCGCGGCAATCATTTTTTGAATACCATTTAAAAGACGTAATTTTGGTAAGCCTGAGCTTCCTTCATGACCTGGCGAACGCCCCCAAAGAACGGAAGCGGGAATAAGTTGCACATTTAAGCTTTCCGAATGGCGATGAAGCTCTAAATACTCATTAAAAATCTTTATTGTTTCTTTCTTGGCCGTTTTACTGCGGAAGAAACGGCTGTCTTTATCTAAAAAGATGTAACGCGGTAAGGTTTTACCATCAATAACATTATTTTCCGCAGGGTCAGGCAAGCCTACGCTTAAACAGTTTTTACGAAAAATGACGAAATCCGCCTGTGAAGTATAAGGTAAAACATACACCACAGGTTGTTGGATATCTAAATGCAGTTCTTCAATAGGATTTTGTGGAATGGGATTATTTTTCACTAAAAAGGAAAGGGGGAACGCCAAACATTGGCGATACAAATTAAGAATAACAGACATACTAATTACCATTCATTTTACAAGAATTGTCATAATTTACCTTATTTCGCTTTAAAAAGTTAGCATTTTATTGCACATAAAGATTGCACGCGCCGTAAATATGAATACAATGCCAGCTTATATTGTATAAAAAAACAGGGGTTGCCATGAGTAAATTAAAAAAATTAACGGCACGTCAGCAAGAAGTGTATGACTTAATTAAAAATCATATTGAAGAAACCGGTATGCCACCCACTCGCGCTGAAATTGCAAAAGAATTGGGTTTTCGTTCAGCAAATGCCGCAGAAGAGCATTTAAAAGCCTTAGCGCGAAAAGGGGTGATTGAAATTATCTCAGGTGTTTCACGAGGAATTCGTTTATTAGCCGAAGAAAGCGAACCTGAAGAAGAAGGTATTCCGCTCATTGGACGCGTTGCAGCAGGGGAACCTATTTTAGCGGAAGAACATATTGATAGCATTTATCATATTGATCCTAATATGTTTACGCCTGAAGCCAATTTCCTTTTGCGTGTGTGTGGCGAATCAATGAAAAATATCGGTATTTTAGATGGGGATTTATTAGCCGTGCACCACACAAAAGAAGTGAGAAACGGACAAGTCGTAGTGGCACGCATTGAAGATGAAGTCACAGTAAAACGTTTAGTGAAACAAGGCTCAAAAATTTACCTGCACGCAGAAAATGATGACTTCGCACCCATCGTTGTGGATTTGAAACAAAATCCAACCTTTGAAATTGAAGGTGTGGCTGTTGGCGTAATTCGCTCTAATCGTTGGATGTAAGAAAAAGCGGAAAGAAAAAAAGAACGCAAGAAAATTTTTCCAAAAATTCGGTGCGAGAGGAAATTTTTTTTAAGGAACTCGCGCCGAAAAAAGGTAAAAAGTGTTCGGATTGATTTTTAAATAAACGGCG
>JAHHQY010000004.1 GCA_020026115.1 Actinobacillus sp.
CTTTTGTATGATTTCAGAATAAGGCCTTATTTTTAGCCAAAAATTTTTACTCAGCATAAAAAAATATTCCCTCTTCAACAGAGAAAAGGGAATATTTAAAATCACAACGGCTTTAAGGCAAGTTGAAGTTCCAGCTTTACTCTTCAACCGTTACGCTTTCAATCATCACTTCTTCTTTTGGCACATCTTGATGAAAACCGTAGTTACCGGTTTTTACTTTGCGAATTTTATCCACAACATCCATACCTTCAGACACTTCGCCAAATACGCAATAACCCCAGCCTTGCATATTTTTTGCTTTATGGTCTAAAAAGTCATTATCCGCAACGTTGATGAAAAATTGTGAGCTGGCAGAATGAGGGTCCATTGTACGAGCCATGGCGATAGTACCACGTTTGTTAGAAAGGCCATTATCCGCTTCATTTTTAATTGGTGCGTTTGTTTCTTTTTCTAACATTCCAGGTGCCATTCCGCCCCCTTGAATCATAAATCCATCGATTACACGATGAAAAATTGTGTTATTATAGAAACCTGTTTTGCAATAATTTAAAAAGTTTTCTGCGGTTTTTGGCGCTTTGTCGAAATCAAGTTTTAATTTGATGTCACCGTAATTGGTGTGTAATGTAATCATTTGTTTTCCTTATTAAGCAAATGGTGAAAATATGCGATATTATTCCACAATTTGCCCCTTGGCGCTAGAAATCAAACTATTTTCCCCTAAAAGAGAAAGATTTATGTTAAAAATTTTTAATACCTTAACAAGAGAAAAACAAGAATTTACGCCTCTTAACCCACCGAAAGTTGGCATGTATGTGTGTGGCGTAACCGTATACGATTTATGCCATATTGGTCATGGACGTACTTTTGTCTGTTTTGATATGGTCGCTCGTTATTTACGTTATTTAGGTTACGACTTAAATTATGTCCGCAACATCACGGATGTCGACGATAAAATTATTAAACGCGCCCTTGAAAATCACGAAAGTTGCGATGAATTAGTTAATCGTATGGTTAAAGAAATGCACGCAGATTTTAGCGCGCTGAATATTTTACCACCGAATAGCGAACCACGCGCTACCCATCATATGGCTGAAATTATTGATCTCGTTTCTCGTTTAATTGAAAAAAATTATGCTTATGTGGCAGAAAATGGCGATGTGATGTTTGATGTTTTAAATTTTGAGCATTACGGCAAACTTTCGCGCCAAAATTTAGAACAACTTCAAGCGGGTGCAAGTGAACGCGTTGAAATTTCTAGCATTAAGAAAAATCCGATGGATTTCGTTTTATGGAAAATGTCTAAACCTAACGAACCAAGTTGGGATTCGCCATGGGGTAAAGGTCGCCCTGGTTGGCATATTGAATGTTCAGCGATGAATAGCAAAGAACTTGGCACGCATTTTGATATTCATGGCGGTGGCTCTGATTTAATGTTCCCACACCACGAAAATGAAATTGCTCAATCTTGCTGTGCCTTCGATACGCCTTATGTCAATTATTGGATGCATAGCGGAATGATTATGGTCAATAAAGAAAAAATGTCTAAATCCTTAGGCAATTTCTTCACCATTCGCGATGTTTTAAAACATTATCACGCTGAAACAGTTCGCTATTTTTTAATTAGCACTCATTACCGTAGCCCGCTCAATTATACTGAAGAAAATTTAAATCTTGCGCAAACAGCTTTAGAACGTTTATACACCGCCTTGCGTGGCACTAATCCTCAAGCAAAAGCAGAAGGAGGCGAAAACTTTATTCGTGATTTCCAATCTGCGATGAATGATGATTTCAACACACCTAATGCTTTCTCGGTACTTTTTGAATTAGCTCGCGAAGTGAACACCTTAAAAGCTAAAAATGACCCAAGCGCAGACAACCTTGCCGCTCGCTTACGCGAATTAGCCGGCGTTTTAGGTCTCTTAGAACAAGATCCTGAAAGTTTCTTACAAGGCAATACCGAAGACGATGAGGTGGCTAAAATTGAAGGTCTTATTGAACAACGCAACGTCGCACGCGCCAATAAAGATTGGGCTTCTGCCGATGAAGCGCGTAATGCCTTAACCGCTATGGGCATTGTGTTAGAAGATGGGCCTCAAGGCACCACTTGGCGTAAAGCGTAAGTTTTCGCGCCCATTAAAAAACAGTCGCCTTTTAGCGACTGTTTTTTTATTTTAAAAACCTTACTTTTTCTCACCTTTTAATAAGAAATTCATCTGCCATTGCAAATAAGCTTGATAGTTTTGTATACGCTTTTCTTCTTTTTCATCTAAAGGTTGCGGATTTTCTACATATAAATCCTTTTTCCAAGCATAGGCAACATAAGGGGTTTGAGTTAAATCCACCACTTTTTCTGCGTCAGCATATAAACTGACATTAAAAGCAAAGTCTCGCGCCGAATTTTCTTCTTGGGCTAATAAGTTGCGCCCAGCTACATCCCAATATTCCCCTTGCGACAAGCTCATAGCATAAAGCGTTGGGAAAATATCCTTATGCGATGCCAGTTTTTCTTTTATAAAACACGCGTTCGTCGCTTTTTGAATTGAACTTGGTACATATAAATAAAATGGCACGCTATAACTTAAAAAGAGTTCCGTTGGCATATTATATGTCATGCCTCGCATATGATGGTCACCGCTTGCGCCAATGACAACCTTTTCTTTTAACTCACTTTCTTTTATTGCGCTGACAAAACGCCCTAAAGCATCGTTAGCGTATTGATAAGCCGTTAACATATCACGACGTTCTTTCTCGCCATGGCCTAAACGCCCCTGTAAAACTTTCGCATCCACCGCAAAAGGCTGATATGTTGCCGGCGCTTTATAAGGCGGATGATTTGTCACGGTTAAAATATAAATAAAGAGCGGTGTTGTACTTTCTTTTAATAATTTTTCCGCTAATTTAAAGGCAAATTCATCGGCGACACCCCAATAAGAAAGCGTTGCTTTTGCTTGTGGAAAAATATCCATTAAACTATTTTGATCGTAAATTTCCGCAATGCCTTGCTCGCTTAAATACACCGATAAACTACGCCACATCGCATTACCTGAAGTAATGAAAACCGTTTTATAGCCTTGTTTTTGGTATGGCGTGAAAGCCGTATGAGGCATTTTATTTTTCTGTTCTGAAGATTGGCTTAAGTTTTCATTTAAACTGAAAAAACATTGCCCTAAAAAAGACGAAGCCGTGCCATTATTAAAAGATAAAAAGCGACGATAGAAAAAATCTGTTTGTGTATGGGTGCGTAAACAGCCTAACATATCGTTTGTTTTTTCATCGTCTAAAACGAGCATATTACTGCCAAAACTTTCCATTAAACTAAAAACCACATGAGGCGGATTTTTCTCTAAATATGTATTTTGCACAGTCTTTTCCGTGGCCATTAAATGTAATTTTGCGCGCAAATTTTCGCCTTCTTGAGCGGAAACCGCTTCAAACTTACCCGCCTTTTGATGATCTTTTACCGCCCACACTAAGGCCATCATGCCATTTGGCACTAAATAATTGATGCTATTTAAATTTGACACTTGAGCATGTAATTTATTCAAGGGCTTAGAATGAAGCGTGCCACGAATGGCTAAAATGAAGAAAATTAAACTGGCAAAAATCGCCAAAACACCTTGAAGACTATGGCGAATTTGTAAATTTTCTAATGCGTAAAAACTCGCTAGCGCAGGTAAAATCGCGAATAATAAAGCAACGCTTATTGCACGAAAAACAGGATAATCATCAAAAATATTTTGTAAAACCGCTTTGGTATCGTCTTCCACAAAACCAAAAATAAAGCTGTCGTAATAGGTGTTATAGGTTTGATAATAAAAGAAATTTCCCATTACAAACGCAATAAAAATAAGCCCTAAAACAAAAACAAGGCCACTAAAAACACCAGCAAAAACAAAAGCAGAAGGCGTAAACAAACTCAGTCCAATCGCCACTAAAAATGGTACGGCTAATAAACTTGCTACCATTTTTAAATCAAAACGCAGACCTAAAATTTGCATACGTTTTAACGAAGCTTGGTACATAGGATTTGCTTTAATTTCCGCCTTTAGAAAATGCTTAAGCATCCATTGACGATGTAAAAAACAAAATAATAAAAAGTAGGCGACTAAGCCAAAAATAACGACGCATAATTGCATAATTTTCTCGATCTTTAACTTAAAAATTGAGGGGGATTTTAGCATGTTTTCTGTTTTCATGCTGAAAGGGAAAAAGCCTTTTCAAGCAAAATTTTCGGCGCGAGTAGGATTTTTTAAACTTGATGTTTATGGCATACCTAAAAACAAACAGTCGCTAAAATGCGACTGTTTTTAAAGCAAAAAATTTTCCTAGCGAAAAAGAAAAAGCCTTACGCTAAATATAAACCGCCATTCACATGTAATGTGGTGCCTGTAATATAGCTGGCATCCTCAGAAACAAGGAAAGCCACCGCATTGGCAATATCTTTTCCTTCACCTAAACGTCCTGCAGGAATATTAACCATAATGGCAGACTTTTGTTCTTCCGTCATAGCATCGGTCATATCCGTTGCAATAAAACCTGGTGCGACAACATTCACGGTAATGCCACGGTTCGCCACTTCTTTAGCTAAAGCTTTCGTAAAACCAATCACGCCTGCTTTAGCCGCACAATAATTGCTTTGGCCTGGGTTTCCCATAGAAGCCACCACAGAGCCGATATTCACAATGCGTCCTTTGCGTTTTTTCATCATTGGACGTAACACTGCTTTAGATAAACGATATACCGCATTTAAGTTCGTTTGCATAATGTCAAACCAATCTTCATCTTTCATGCGCATCAATAAACCATCACGAGTAATGCCGGCGTTGTTAACTAAAATATCAATTTCACCAAATTCTGTTTTAATTTGATTTAATAAAGCCTCAATTGAATCAACTTCAGTGACATTTAACACCAAACCTTTACCATTTTCGGCTAAGTTAGCACTAATTTTATCGGCGCCTGCTTGCGTCGTTGCCGTACCAATCACAAAAATATTTTGGCTCGCCAGTTTTTCCGCAATAGCTTGACCAATTCCGCGACTTGCGCCTGTGACTAAAGCAATTTTTTTATCCATTTTTTCTTCCTTATTCAGCGTTCAGCGCCGTAAAAGCACTTTCTAAACTTGTACTATCGTTAACGCTTACGGCATTTAATTCTTTGTTAATACGTTTCGCTAAGCCTGCTAATACTTTACCTGGCCCCATTTCTAGTAACACTTCTACCTGTTCTTTAGCCATGGTTTCTACAATTTCAGTCCAACGCACAGGGCTATAAAGCTGACGGATTAAAGCATCACGAATCATTTCAGGTTCTTCTAAAGCGGTCACATCCACGTTATTTAATACAGGGAAAAGTGGCGCTTTAAATTCTGTTAAGGCTAAAGTTTGAGCGAATTTTTCTGCCGCAGGTTTCATTAATGCGCAATGAGAAGGCACGCTAACGGCTAATGGTAAAGCGCGTTTGGCACCCGCTTCTTTACATAATGCGCCCGCACGTTCTACGGCTTCTTTTTCCCCTGCAATCACCACTTGACCTGGTGAATTAAAGTTAACCGGTGAAACAACGGAACCTTGCTCAGCTTCTTTACAAGCTTTTGCAATGCTCTCGTTATCTAAACCAATAATGGCATACATTGCGCCTGTGCCAGCCGGTACGGCTTCTTGCATTAATTTACCGCGTAATTCCACCAACTTAACTGCGGTTTTAAAATCAATAACGCCTGCGCAAACTAAAGCGGAATATTCACCTAAGCTATGTCCGGCTAATAAAGCGGGGGTTGCTTTAGGATAAGTTTCTTGCCAAACGCGGAAAATCGCCACGCTTGCCGTTAATAAAGCAGGCTGAGTTTGCCAAGTTTTATTTAATTCTTCTGCGCTACCTTCTTGCACCAACTGCCATAAATCGTAACCTAAGGCTTCACTTGCTTGTTGAAAAGTTGCTTGAACCACAGGAAATTTTTCGGCTAATTCCGCTAACATTCCCACGCTTTGAGAGCCTTGTCCTGGGAAAACCATTGCAAATTTTTTCATCTTTAATCCTTTTTCTTTATTTAATCATCCCATTCGCACCGAATTTTTGCCGAGCAATTTTTCGGCGCGAGGTGTTTTTTTAAAAACGCACTAAGGCTGCGCCCCACGTCCAACCGCCACCAAAGGCTTCAAGCAATAATAATTGCCCGCGTTGAATACGCCCATCGCGTACCGCTTCATCTAATGCGCAAGGCACACTGGCCGCGCTTGTATTACCACAGCGATCGAGGGTAACCACGACTTGTTCCATTGACATCGATAATTTTTTCGCTGTCGCAGAAATAATGCGTAAATTCGCTTGATGAGGCACTAACCAATCAATATCTGTTTTCGCAATCTGATTTTTTTCCAATGTTTCAGTGACCACATTAGAAAGTTCGCGTACGGCAAGTTTGAAGGTTTCATTCCCTTGCATTTGAATAAAGCCCGATTTTTCATCACCGCGTTTTTTCTGCGGTAATTGCAACATATCGCTTTTTTCTGCGCTTGCGTGTAAATGCGTCGATAAAATACCTTCTTCATTGGTCGCTTCTAAAATCACCGCACCTGCGCCATCACCAAATAAAATCAGCGTGCTTCGATCTTGCTCATCTAAATTACGCGAATTCAAATCTGAGCCAATAACTAAGGCTTTTTTCACTTGCCCGGCTTTAATAAATTGATCTGCCACGCTTAAGGCGTACACAAACCCTGTACAGGCGGCGGCTAAATCAAAAGAAATAGCATCTTTAATGCCTAATTTTCCTTGAATTTCACAAGCTGCACTTGGGTAAGCATTTTCACCACTTGTGGTCGCCACAATAATCAATTCAATTTCTTGCGGATCCATTTGTGCCATTTCAAAGGCTTTTTGCGCGGCCATAAACCCCATGGTTGCCACATTTTCTTCGCTTGTCGCAATTCGGCGTTCTTTAATGCCAGAGCGCGTGGTAATCCATTCATCGCTGGTTTCTACCATTTTTTCTAAATCGGCATTACTTCTAATTTGCGCAGGCAAATAAGAGCCCGTAGCTAAAATTTTACTATTCATCTTTTTCTCACATTAAAAAGTCGGCATTTTTGTGTGTTTTTGGCTGGCGTTTAAACCTTGCGCTATTTTTGTTGGCATTTGTAAACGCACTTGTTTCGCCGCATTCGCAATGGCATTTGCAAAGGCAGAAGTATTCGCACTTCCATGACTTTTCACGACCACAGCTTGCAAGCCAAGTAATGAAGCGCCATTAAATTTTTCTGGATTTAAGGGCTGTAACTTTTGTTTTAAAATTTGGCGAAAATACGGTTTAAACAGGTTTTCTAGGCCTCTTTTGATTGTTGGGATAATCCCATTTTTCGGTGCGTTGCCTTGTTGCAATAACATTTGCATACTTAACAACGCGCCTTCTAAGGTTTTAAGGGCAATATTGCCGACAAAGCCATCTTGCACAATGACATCGGCTTTGCCATGTAAAAGCTGATTACTTTCAATAAAACCGATATAATTCAACTGATTATTTTGTTGAATAAGCAAGGCTGAATCACGAATGACTTGCGTGCCTTTTTGCGCTTCCGTACCAATATTTAACAGCGCAATACGCGGAAAAACCAAGGACAAATATTCTTGCGCAAAAATCGTCCCCATTAAAGCAAACTCATAGAGATTTTGTGCATTACATTCAATGTTTGCACCTAAATCTAACATGACTTGTTGTTTGCCTTTTAACGTTGGAATAAAAGAAACTAACGCAGGACGAGAAATCCCCGCCAAAGGTTTGATTAAAATCGTGGCAAGCCCCATTAATGCGCCTGTATTTCCACCACTTACGCAACCTTGTGCTATCCCTTCTTGCACAGCTTCTAAAGCTAAACGCATAGACGTATTTTTACTATGTCGCACCGCCTGGGCAATATTGGCATCATTGGGAATATTTTTCGGCGCATGGCATACCGTTAATCGTTTACTTAAAGAATACGGCAACTTGGCAAGATAAGGTGAGATTTGTTGGCGATCGCCAAATAACAAAAGAGAAAGATGCGGATCTTTCTCTATGGCCTGAATTGCAGCAGGCATAGTAATACGGGGACCTATGTCCCCGCCCATTACATCTAACGCTAAAGTTAGACGGCTCAATGGATTACCTTAAAGCAATAACAATTACTTGTTGATCACTTTACGACCACGGTAGTAACCATCAGCAGTTACATGGTGACGTAAGTGAGTTTCACCGCTGGTTTTATCTACTGATACAGCAGCAGTAGTTAAGGCATCATGTGAACGACGCATATCACGACGTGAGCGAGATTTTTTGTTTTGTTGAACAGCCATTGGCCATACTCCTAAATTTACTTTTTCTTTAAACTAGCTAATACAGCGAAAGGATTTGGTTTTTCCGCTAATTCTTGCGGTAATTCACCAAAAGTTCGATCCGCCATGGACACTTCACAGTGTTCAGATAAATGCTTTGGCACTAAAGGAAGATTCACAATAAGCTCATCTTCAACTAGACCAAGTAAATCTATTTCACCGAACGCATTTAATTCGATAGGCTCATAAATTTCAGGTAAATCATCAATTTGTTCCATTCTTTTAACCGGACTATACATAAAGTCACAATCTAAAGAATGTACAAAAGGCTCGCCGCAACGTTGGCAGATTAACTCTACATCAACAGTGGCGCGCCCTTTCATCACCGCTAATTTTTGCGGGTCAACGAAAAACGATAATGTTACCTGTGCATCACCAAGCACTTTATTTACTGATTCCGCCAAGCGCACGAGCGATTTTTCCGCATAAAATCCATCAAGATCGATACGGCGTTGTGCATCTTTAATCGGGTCAGTGGTTAGGGGTAGTTTTACCTTTTGCATAGGGCGCAAATATTACCGTTTGATTGCCAATTAGTCAAAGGTTATTATCATTTTTTTTTCGATAAATTTCTTTCCGCTCGTGGAAAATTTCTGCAAATAATTTTCAATTTGTAAAAATAATACCTATTTTGGGTTATTGTTTTTATTTATAAAGCACATTAGAAATAATTATCTCTTTTTATTTCTCTCAGCCAACGATTTACAGGAGTATCCAATGCGTTATCCCCCGAATAAAAGAACTATGCTTTCTCTCGCCTTAGCTGGCGTACTTTCCTTAACTACTGCAAGTAGCGTTATGGCTGCAGATGTACCACAAGGAACAAAACTCGATGCGAACCAACACTTACGTTGGAATATTGCCTCTGACCCTGCCTCGCTTGACCCGCATAAAATTGAAGGCGCGCCTGAAGGTAATGTGGTGAGAAATATTTTTGAAACCCTCGTTATTTCTGATGCCAATGGCAATATTATTCCGGGTGCGGCAGAAAAATGGGAACACAGTCCTGACTTTAAAGTGTGGACCTTCTATTTACGCCCTAATGGCAAATGGTCAAATGGTGAACCTGTCACCGCTCAAGACTTTGTTTATTCCTTTAAACGCTTAGCCGATCCAAATACCGCCTCTCCTTACGCTAGCTATTTAGACTACCTTAAATTAGAAAATGCCGATGCTGTATTAGAAGGCAAAAAATCCGTTGATGAACTTGGCGTGAAAGCCTTAGATGACCATCGCTTACAATTAACTTTAAGTGAAAGTGTTCCTTACGCCGATAAATTAATGGAACATTATGTCTTAGCACCAGTAAATCCTCGCGTAGTTGAAAAATATGGCGATCAATGGACCGATATGAAACATATCGTTTCTAATGGCGCATTTGTAGCAAAAGAATGGATTATCAATGAAAAAATGGAATTGTTGCCAAATCCTTATTATTGGGATAACAACAAAACCGTCTTAAAAGAAGTCACCCTTTATCCAATCGTTTCTTCTAATACTGACGTTGCCCGTTACCGTTCTGGCGATTTAGATATTACAGGCCCTGCGCTTCCGGTGGAACTTTTCTCAAAACTTCAAAAAAATTATCCAAATGAAGTTTATACACCGACCGCTCTTTGTACTTATATTTATGAAATCAACACCAAAAAAGCGCCTTTTGATAATCCAAACGTACGTTTAGCCTTAAACTTAGCTTTAGATCGTAGCATTATTACCGATAAAGTTATGGCACAAGGTCAACAACAAGCCTTTAGTTTCACCCCTCCTTATATTAGTGGCGGTGAACAAATTCAAAAACCAGAATGGGCTAATTGGACACAAAAAGAACGTAATGCTAAAGCCGTTGAGTTATTAAAAGAAGCGGGCTATTCCAAAGCAAATCCACTTCAATTTAACTTGCTTTACAATACTTCAGAAAACCATAAAAAAGTCGCCATTGCTGCAACATCCATTTTACGTAAAAACTTACAAGATTTAGTGAAAATCAATATGGAAAACCAAGAATGGAAAACTTATTTAGATTCACGCAATCAAGGTAATTATGATGTGGCTCGTGCAGGTTGGTGTGCTGACTATAACGAAGCTAGTACGTTCTTAAATTATTTCTTGTCTGATTCAAGTAATAATAGCGCTTTCTATAAGAGCAAAGGCTTTGATGAAAGTATGGAACAAACCTTTAAAGTAGATAATGATACCGATCGTGCGAAATGGTATGCAAAAGCTGAATCCTTCTTACAAAAAGATATACCAGCGATTCCAATCTTCCATTACACACAACCTCGTATGGTTAAACCTTACATTAAAGGTTTTGCAGTTAACCACCCTGCAGCAAACTATTATTTAAAAGATGTCTATATTATTGAACATTAGTCAATAATTCATGCGGCGGTGGTGTTTTAATGAAACATCACGCCGCATTTTTTATATTCTGCTCTTTGAGCTTGGGGATTTATTATGTTGAAGTTAATTTTTCGTCGTTTATTACAGGCGATACCCACCCTTTTTATTTTAATCACTCTTTCTTTCTTCTTAATGCGTTTAGCGCCAGGTAGCCCTTTTTCAAGCGAAAAAAACTATCCGCCAGAAGTTATCGCTAACATTGAAGCGAAATATCATTTAAATGAACCTTTACACAAACAATATGTTATTTATTTAAATGACTTAGCTCATGGTGATTTTGGCCCTTCATTTAAATATAAAGATTACAGCGTTAATGATTTAGTGGGCAAAGCATTTCCTGTTTCTTTAAAATTAGGTTTTTCTGCTTTTTTAGTTGCACTCTTTTTTGGTGTTTCTATGGGAACGCTCGCCGCTTTAAAACAAAATAAATGGCTCGATTATTTTATTATGGCTTTTGCCATGACTGGGGTTGTTATTCCAAGTTTTGTGGTCGCCCCGCTTTTGGTTTTACTTTTTGCGATCACCTTACAATGGCTTCCAGCAGGCGGTTGGAACGGCGGACAAATTGAATTTATGATTATGCCTGTTTTTGCCCTGTGCCTTTCTTATATCGCAAGTATTGCGCGTATTACGCGTGGCTCAATGATTGAAGTTTTACATTCGAATTTTATCCGTACAGCTAAAGCAAAAGGCCTACCTATGCGCCGAATTTTATTAACTCATGCTTTACGCCCAGCTTTATTACCTGTTATTTCTTATATGGGCCCTGCTTTCGTTGGGATTATTACCGGCTCTATGGTGATTGAAAGTATTTTTGGCTTGCCTGGTGTTGGGCAACTTTTCGTTAACGGTGCATTAAATCGCGACTATGCGTTAGTGTTAAGCTTGACGATTTTAATGGGGGCATTAACCATTGCGTTTAATGCTATTGTCGATATTTTATATGCGGTTATTGACCCGAAAATTCGTTACTAAGGAGTTCTAACGATGTTACAAGTAAAAAAAGAAGATCGCCAAATGCTAGAAGAAGTAACAGAACAAGTCGTTAGTGTAGAAGGTCGTAGTTTATGGCAAGATGCACGCCGTCGTTTTTTCCATAATAAGGCGGCGATGGTCAGTTTGTTTGTTCTTTTTATCGTCACCTTGTTTGTTATTTTTGCACCAATGCTTATGCCCTTTACCTTTGATGACACAGATTGGAGCATGATGTCTGAAGGGCCTGATTTTGCCTCGCAACATTATTTCGGCACGGATGGCTCTGGCCGTGATTTATTAGTTCGTGTTGCTATTGGTGGACGCATTTCTCTGCTCGTTGGGGTTGCTGGTGCTTTAATTGCCGTATTAGTCGGCACTTTATACGGTGCAACTTCAGGTTATATCGGTGGGAAAACGGATTCTGTAATGATGCGTTTATTAGAAATTTTAAGTTCTTTCCCATTTATGTTTTTCGTTATCTTGCTCGTGACCTTTTTCGGACAAAATATTTTACTTATCTTTGTCGCGATCGGAATGGTGTCATGGTTGGATATGGCGCGTATTGTGCGTGGACAAACCTTAAGTTTAAAACAAAAAGAATTTATTGAAGCCGCTCACGTTTGTGGCGTGCCTTCTTATCAAATTGTGTGGAAACATATTGTGCCAAACGTACTTGGCGTCGTTGTGGTTTATGCCTCACTTTTAGTGCCATCAATGATTTTATTTGAATCTTTTTTAAGTTTCTTAGGCTTAGGTACGCAAGAACCTTTAAGTAGTTGGGGCGCTCTTTTAAATGACGGCGCAAATTCTATGGAAGCAAGCCCTTGGCTTCTTACTTTCCCTGCGCTCTTTTTAGTTATCACGCTATTTTGTTTTAACTTTATTGGCGATGGCTTGCGTGATGCCCTCGATCCAAAAGACCGTTAATTGCCTTGGGAGATAAAATAATGACACAAACCAATACCCCTTTATTAGATGTTCAAGACTTATTCGTGAGCTTTAAAACACCTGACGGCAATGTAACGGCGGTGAACAATTTAACCTTTGAACTCAAAGCGGGCGATACGCTCGGCATTGTAGGTGAATCAGGTTCAGGTAAATCTCAAACAGCCTTTGCTTTAATGGGTTTACTTGCCGATAACGGTACAGTTTCAGGCTCTGCACGCTTTAATGGCGAAGAAATTTTAAATTTACCCGAATCGCAACTAAACCGTTTACGTTCAGAACAAATTGCGATGATTTTCCAAGACCCCATGACGTCACTTAATCCCTATATGAAAATTGGTGATCAATTAATGGAAGTGTTGATGTTACACAAAGGTATGGATAAAAAATCTGCTTTTGAAGAAGCCGTAAAAATGCTTGATGCGGTAAAAATGCCTGAAGCACGCAAACGTATGAAAATGTATCCGCATGAATTTTCAGGTGGTATGCGCCAACGCGTTATGATTGCTATGGCTTTACTTTGCCGTCCAAAATTACTTATTGCCGATGAACCGACCACGGCTTTAGACGTGACGGTTCAAGCACAAATTATGACCTTGTTAAACGACTTAAAACGCGAATTTAACACGGCAATTATTATGATTACGCACGATCTTGGGGTTGTTGCGGGTATTTGTGATAATGTTTTAGTGATGTATGCAGGACGTACCATGGAATATGGTAAGGCTGAACAAATTTTCTATTCGCCTTCTCACCCTTATTCGATTGGTCTTATTGAAGCTGTACCACGTTTAGACAGCACACAAAGTGAGTTAGTGACCATTCCAGGAAATCCGCCAAACTTGCTTTCTTTACCAAAAGGTTGCCCTTTCCAACCGCGTTGTCGTTACGCTCGCGCCGAATGTTTAGGCACGCCACCTTTAGAACGTACAACGGATCATCGCCTACGCGCTTGCTTTATTCCACAAGCTGATATGATGAAATTTGGAGAAGAATTAAGAATTAATGGGGTTCACGCATGACAAGAAAAACTATTTTAGATGTAAAGAATCTAAGCGTACATTTTGATATTAAAGACAGCAAATCCTTCTTTTTTAGCAAAACACAAACGTTAAAAGCCGTAAATGGCGTATCTTTTCAATTATTTGAAGGAGAAACCTTAGGGGTTGTTGGGGAATCAGGTTGCGGAAAATCCACTTTAGCGCGCGCTATTATTGGTTTAGTAAAAAGTGCTTCAGGCAATATTTTATGGATGGGCAAAGATTTAACCACTCAATCCGAAAAAGAATGGAAAAATTTACGCAGTGATATCCAAATGATTTTCCAAGACCCGTTGGCCTCTTTAAATCCGCGTATGACGATTGGGAATATTATTGCTGAACCTCTAAAAATTTATCAACCGCATTTAACGCCTGCGGAAGTAAAAGAAAAAGTGCAAGCGATGATGATGAAAGTGGGTTTATTACCTAACTTAATAAATCGCTACCCTCACGAATTTTCTGGCGGTCAATGTCAACGTATCGGCATTGCCCGTGCGCTTATCGTCGAGCCAAAATTGATTATTTGTGATGAACCGGTTTCCGCTTTGGACGTATCCATTCAAGCGCAGGTAGTTAATTTATTGAAATCATTGCAAAAAGAAATGAATTTATCTTTAATCTTTATTGCTCATGATTTAGCAGTGGTAAAACATATTTCAGATCGCGTCCTTGTGATGTATTTAGGTAATGTTGTGGAAATGGGAAATGATGACGAAGTGTACAACAACACCTTGCATCCTTACACCAAAGCTTTAATGTCTGCCGTTCCTATTCCTGACCCAAAACAAGAACGCAACAAAGCGATTCAACTTTTAGAAGGTGATTTGCCATCCCCGATTAATCCGCCTTCAGGCTGTGTATTCCGTACGCGTTGTCCTTTAGCTTATGAACATTGCATTACAGAAAAACCGCCTCTTAAAGGCGATGCGACGCATTGTGTTGCTTGCTTTCGCGTTGAAAACTAAATAAAAAACTCGCGCCGAAAAAATGAATACAAAATTTCGGCGCGAGTTTTATTTTTTTCTTTTATGGAAGAATAAAGCCCACGGCTTCGTAAACTTTATTTAAGGTTTTTTGTGCATGAGCACGCGCTTTCATCGCACCTTCTGCAACAATTCGATGTAATAAGGCTTCATCATTACGATAAGTATGGAAACGAGCTTGTAATTCTGTCAACATTTCGCTCACTTTTTCCGCCACTTCGCCTTTTAAATGCCCGTACATTTTACCTTCAAATTCCGCTTCTAAGGTTGGAATTGATTTTCCGGTTACGCCAGATAAAATTTCTAATAAATTAGAAACCCCAGCTTTATTTTTCACGTCATAACGCACAACAGGGGGTTCATCGCCATCGGTCATAGCACGTTTAATTTTTTTGCTCACCGCTTTAGGGTCTTCCAATAAACCAATCACGTTATTGCGATTTTCATCGGATTTAGACATTTTTTTCTCAGGTTCAAGTAAAGACATCACTTTCGCCCCAGCTTTTGGCATAAAAGCATTAGGTACAGTGAAAATATCGCCATACAATTTATTAAAACGTAAAGCAATATCACGTGTGATTTCTAAATGTTGACGCTGATCTTCGCCCACAGGAACTTGTGATGCTTGATAAAGCAAAATATCTGCCGCCATTAAAATAGGGTAAGTGAATAAACCTACGTTAATATTATCCGCATGACGCGCTGATTTATCTTTAAATTGTGTCATACGCCCCATTTCACCAAAATACGTATAACAGTTTAAAATCCAAGCTAATTGCGCATGCTCTGGCACATGAGATTGAATGAAAATTGTGCTTTTTTCAGGATCAATTCCACAAGCTAAATAAAGCGCTAAGACATCAAAGGTTGCTTTGCGTAATTTTTCAGGATCTTGTCGTACCGTAATTGCATGTTGATCTACGATACAGAACAAGCATTCATACTCATCTTGCATGCTTACCCATTGACGAAGCGCACCTAAATAGTTACCAATAGTTAATTCGCCAGAGGGTTGTACGCCACTCAATACGATGGGTTTTGTCATAAATTATCCTTAATCTAAAATCGTTAAAAGTTGCGCGAAATCATCAAACACCCAGTCAGGCTTAGATTCCGCAATAGGAATATTGTAATTATAGCCGTAAGTTAAGCCCACCACAGGACAACCTGCGCTATTTGCTGCCAAAATATCATTGCGTGAATCGCCGACAAACAGCATTTGTTTTGGATAAAGACCAAATTTTCCACATAAATAATACATTGGGGCAGGATGCGGTTTAATCGATGGTAAAGATTGTCCGCCAAGCATTTCACTAAATAAATCGGCAATACCAAAGGCTTCTAAAACAGGTTTTACATGAACCGTTGGTTTGTTTGTAATCACCGCTAAAATATAGCCACGATTTTTCAATTCTTGCAAGGTTTCTTTTACATTGGGATATAAACAACTTTTATTACAAATGTTTTCACCGTAATAAAAAGCGAATTTTTCACGAATTTGCGCTTTATCTTGCTCGGTTAATTCACGCATCGTTTGCGTAAAAGCCCAATCTAATGCACGCTGAATTAAAACGGGCGCACCGTTACCAATCCAAGTAAGCACTAATTTTTCAGGCGCAGTAGGTAAATTAAAATCTGCTAAAGCAGAATTAACAGAAAGGGCCAAATCGGGCAAGCTGTTCACCAACGTGCCGTCTAAATCAAACCCGACTAATTTAAATTGTGACATTCTCTATCCTTTTTTATTTGACTTGTGCTAATTCGTAACGCATTTCGCTAATGACTTTTTGATAATCTGGCGCATTAAAAATTGCGGAGCCTGCAACAAACATATCCGCACCTGCTTGAGCGATTTCACGAATATTATCCACTTTAACGCCACCGTCAATTTCTAAACGAATATCGAAACCACTTGCGTCAATAATTCGGCGCGCTTGACGTAATTTATCTAAAGTTTTAGGAATAAAAGACTGCCCACCAAAACCTGGATTTACAGACATTAATAAAACAACGTCTAATTTATCTAACACATAATCTAAATAATGTAATGGCGTTGCAGGATTAAACACCAAGCCGGCTTTACAGCCATGGTCTTTAATCAATTGAATTGTGCGATCAATATGCTCGCTCGCTTCTGGATGAAAAGTAATATAAGTTGCGCCCGCTTTGGCAAACTCAGGAATTAAGCGATCGACAGGTTTTACCATTAAATGCACGTCAATCGGTGCGGTAATACCGTAATCACGCAATGCTTTACACACCGCAGGACCAAAAGTTAAATTTGGCACATAATGATTATCCATCACATCAAAATGCACCACATCAGCACCACTTGCGATAACTTTTTCCACATCAGCGCCAAGTTGGGCTAAATCGGCCGATAAAATAGAAGGGGCGATTAAATAAGGTTTCATGCGTATCTCCTTAGCCAGCAATAAAATGTTTGTTAGTTTAGCACGCAAAAAAAATTTATGTTATTTCCACCTTATTTTATCTCGAAAAAAATTCCACTCGCGCCGAATTTTTGTTTTATTATTTCCTTGTTGCTTTTGTTTTACTGATTATTTTTAACGCCAGTTTGTTAATGAATTGGTAAAAATTTTGTTACTTTTTCTCTTTTAAATCGAATTTTTCGGCATTTATTTGATAAAAACTTATAAATTTTTACTATTTCAGGCTAAAAAAGCACCTTTTGTTACTTAAATGTAAAATCGTTTTACATTAATGTTAATTTTTGTGAGATTTATCACAGTTTTTTATTTTTATGTAACTATAATGTAGCCAACTTGTTAAGCAATGAATAAATATTATTCGCTGTTTGGCTTTTCTTTAAAACCATCTTATTAACATGGAGTATTAAAATGATTATCGGTTGCCCAAAAGAAATTAAAGTTCAAGAATATCGCGTAGGTTTAACCCCAGCAAACGTTCACACTTATGTTGAAAATGGTCACACTGTGTATATCGAACACGGTGCAGGTGCAGGCGTTGGTTTTTCTGATGAAGACTATAAAAATGCGGGTGCAATTTTAGCCGATAAAGCTGAACTTTTCGCCAAAAGTGAAATGATTGTTAAAGTAAAAGAACCAATCGAAGAAGAATATCATTACTTCCGTGAAAACACGATTCTTTACACCTATCTTCACCTTGCAGCTGACAAACCATTAACAGATATGTTAGTGGAGAAAAAAATCCAATCTATCGCTTATGAAACCATTAAAACTCCTCAAGGTTTACCTTGCTTAGCTCCAATGAGTATGATTGCAGGTCGCTTAGCTTCTTTAGAATCAGCGAAATTCATTCAAAAAACTTTCGGCGGTGAAGGCGTATTATTAAGCGGTACTGCTGGTACTCCAAAAGGTAAAGTTGTTATCTTAGGTGGCGGTGTTGTTGGTTTAAACGCAGCACAAATCGCAATGGGTATCGGTGCAGACGTTACAATCTTAGATATCAATGCAGCACGTCTTGCTTATATCGACCAAATCTTCGATATGCGCATTAAAACTTTAACCAGTACTCGTGGTAACATCTTAGAATGCTTAAAAGAAGCAGACGTTGTTATCGGTGCGGTGTTAATTCCTGGTGCTAAAGCGCCACACTTAGTTCGTCGCGAAGACTTAAAACTAATGAAAAAAGGCTCTGTAATTGTTGACGTTGCAATCGACCAAGGTGGCTGTATCGAAACTTCTCATGCAACAACCCACAACGAACCAACTTATGAAGTAGACGGCGTTGTTCACTACTGTGTAGCTAATATGCCAGGCTGTGTTGCTCGCACTTCTACCTTAGGTTTAACAGACTCTACTTTAGGTTACGGTTTAGAAATTGCAAAACTAGGCGTTAAAGAAGCTTGCTTAAAAGATAACGCACTACTTTGCGGTTTAAATACTTACAACGGTAAAATTACTTTCAAAGGTGTAAGTGACGCATTTGATATGCCTTACACACCAGCTGAAGAAGCTTTACAATAATATTCTCAATATTATCCTTTCGATAATTCCCTTTACATCTAACTTTTTCCTTTCATAGGAGAAAGTTAGATGATAATCTTCACAATTTTTTGCAAATTAAATCTTGCTAGGGACTCTTATGTCTGAAATAAATAATCAACAACGACAATCTTGGTCAAGTAAGCTTACTTATATTTTAACCGTTGCAGGCGCAACTGTTGGTTTCGGGGCAACTTGGCGTTTTCCATACTTAGTGGGTGAAAATGGCGGTGGGGCGTATGTGTTCCTTTTCTGTATTGCAATGATCGTTATCGGTATTCCGATGATTTTAGTTGAAAACGTAATTGGTCGCCGTATGCATGCCAATGCAATTGACGCCTTTAACGGTAAAAAAATTGCTAAAGGCTGGCGAATTTTAGGCTATATGGGAATGTGTGGTGCATTCGGAATTATGGCTTACTACACCGTTTTAGGCGGATGGGTTATCGACTATATTGTTCATTTAGTTACAGGTTCGATGGATTTATCTGCTCCTGTTAACGCTCAATATACTTCTCATTTCTTCGCTGAAAACATTCAAAACGCCCCTGTTAGCATCCTTCTCGCCTCTCTTGCTTTCTGTGTCATTAACTACTTTATCTTAGCTAAAGGTATCATGGAAGGTTTAGAACGTGCTGTACAATACTTAATGCCAATTTTATTCATCTTCTTAATCATTATGATTGTACGTAACGTTACTCTACCAAATGCGATGGAAGGGGTGAAATTCTACCTAATCCCAGATTTCTCAAAAATTAACGGTAAACTTTTCATCTTCGTTTTAGGTCAAGTTTTCTTTGCCTTAAGTTTAGGTTTCGGTGTATTAATCACCCTTTCAAGCTACTTAAGCAAAGGTGAAAACCTTGTACAAACCGCTTCAATTACTGCCGTTTTAAATACTTTAATTGCTGTGGGCGCAGGCTTTATGATTTTCCCATCTCTTGCAAGTGCCGGTATCAGCCCAGCTTCTGGTCCAACATTAGTATTCCAAAGCTTGCCAATCGTATTCTCTAATATGTGGCAAGGTACTATGTTTGCGATTATCTTCTTTACCTTGTTAACTGTTGCCGCTTTAACAACATCATTAACTATCTATGAAGTAATGATTACTGCCTTACAAGAAAAAACTCGCTTAACTCGTAAACAAGCTATCCTTGTAGCACTTGGTGGTACCTTCTTATTCGGTAACGTACCGTCTGTGTTAAGTGATAACCTTTGGTCTGACATTCGCCCATTCGGTATGAGCATTTTCGATGCCTTCGACTATATCAGTGGTAACATCTTCTTCATCTTAACCGCGCTTGGTTCTGCTATCTTCGTTGGTTATGTCTTAAAAGATGATGCGAAAAAAGAATTATCTTTAGGTTTCTTAAAACAAGGCGAAGAAGTAAAAGATTCTAAATTCATCAATATCTGGTTTAACTACGTTCGCTTTGTTATCCCAGCCCTAATTTTAGTTATCTTTTATAGCTCAATCTTCGGTTTCTAAATAACCTTTAAATATCAAGCTCGCACCGAATTTTCGGTGCGAGTTTATTTATTGAATTTTCTTTTTAATTGAAATATATCTAATTTATTAGCTTTGTTTTTAGATAATATTTACCTTTCTATCTTTTTATTTAATTTTAAGCTCACTTTTCATTGCGTCTTTTCCCTTTTTTATTGCATAGTGATTTTCGCAAACACAACAAAAAAAAGGAAAAATTATGTCCACCATTCACTCCGTAGAAGATTTTTTAGCAAACATGCAACAAAGAGATGGTCAGCAAGCTGAATTTTTACAAGCTGTGCGCGAAGTTTTGACCTCACTTTGGGATTTTTTAGAAGCGAATCCAAAATATCGCCAACAAAGCCTTTTAGAACGCTTAGTTGAACCTGAGCGAGTCATTCAATTTCGCGTTGCATGGGTTGACGACCAAGGCAAAGTGCAAGTTAACCGCGCTTACCGCGTACAATTTAACAGCGCGATTGGCCCTTATAAAGGCGGAATGCGCTTCCACCCTTCTGTTAATTTATCGATTCTGAAATTTTTAGGCTTTGAGCAAATTTTTAAAAATGCCTTAACTTCATTGCCTATGGGTGGCGCAAAAGGTGGTGCTGACTTTGACCCGAAAGGCAAATCCGATGGCGAAGTTATGCGTTTTTGCCAAGCTTTAATGACTGAACTTTATCGCCATATTGGCGCTGATACTGATGTCCCTGCCGGAGATATTGGGGTAGGTGGCCGTGAAGTGGGTTATTTAAGTGGCATGATGAAAAAACTTTCTAATCAATCTACTTGCGTCTTTACTGGTCGCGGGCTTTCTTTTGGTGGTAGCTTAATTCGTCCTGAAGCCACAGGTTATGGCTTATTATATTTCGTTGAAGCGATGTTAGAAGAAAAAGGCGAACGCTTAGAAGGCAAGAGCATCAGTGTTTCAGGCTCAGGTAATGTGGCGCAGTTTGCCATTCAAAAAGCGATTCAACTTGGCGCAAAAGTTGTCACTTGCTCTGACAGTAACGGCTATGTTTTTGATCCTGAAGGCTTTGATAACGCAAAATTAGAGGCTTTAATGGAAATTAAAAACCAACAACGAGGTCGAGTAAAAGATTACGCACAGAAATTTGGGTTGCAATATGTTGAAAATCAACGTCCTTGGAAAGTCAAAGTGGATATTGCCCTACCTTGTGCCACACAAAATGAGCTACAAATCGAAGATGCCCAAGCGTTAATTGCAAATGGCGTACAATTAGTCGCTGAAGGAGCGAATATGCCAACAACTATTGAAGCTACAGAAGCGTTTTTAGCGGCTCATGTTTTATTCGCACCAGGAAAAGCGGCAAATGCCGGAGGCGTTGCGGTTTCAGGTTTAGAAATGGCACAAAGTGCGCAACGTTTAGCTTGGTCAAGTGATGAAGTGGACGCAAAACTTAAAAGCATTATGCTTGATATTCACGCGAACTGTAAAAAATATGGTTTTGATGCTCAAAGTAAACATATTCATTATGTCAAAGGCGCTAATATTGCAGGTTTTGTAAAAGTCGCCGACGCTATGTTAGCGCAAGGTGTTTTTTAACTCTGATCTTTTAATTGAGCGAAAAAAATAACCCCCAAGATTTCTCTTGGGGGTTTTCTTATACTTTTGCGTGAATCAAATTAATGACCTTGGCAACGTACTGATTTAAGACCTAAGAAAGGTGCTTTTTCACCTAATGCTTCTTCGATACGCATTAATTGGTTGTATTTTGCAACACGGTCAGAACGGCTCATAGAACCTGTTTTAATTTGACCTGCTGCTGTACCTACTGCTAAATCAGCGATAGTTGCATCTTCAGTTTCGCCTGAACGGTGAGAAATGATGGTTGCATAACCTGCATCTTTCGCCATTTTGATTGCTGCTAAAGTTTCAGATAAAGAACCGATTTGGTTGAATTTGATTAAAATCGCATTCGCAATACCTTTTTCGATACCTTCTTTTAAAATTTTCGTGTTTGTTACGAATAAATCGTCGCCCACTAATTGAATTTTGTCACCTAAAACTTTAGTTTGGTAAGCAAAACCTTCCCAGTCTGATTCGTCTAAACCATCTTCGATAGAAACGATTGGGTATTCTTCAGTTAATTTTTCAAGGTAGTGAGTAAATTCTTCAGAAGTGAATGTTTTACCTTCACCTTTTAATTCATAATGGCCAGTTTCTTTGTTGTAGAATTCAGAAGCAGCGCAGTCCATCGCTAAAGTGATGTCTTTACCAAATTCTAAACCTGCATTTGCTACAGCTTCTTTGATGCATTCTAATGCTTCTGCGTTAGAAGATAAGTTTGGTGCGAAACCGCCTTCATCACCAACAGATGTGCTTAAACCGCGTGCTTTTAATACTTTTGCAAGGCTATGGAATACTTCTGCACCCATACGGATTGCTTCACGTTCAGTTTTTGCACCCACTGGTTGAATCATAAATTCTTGAATATCAACGTTGTTATCAGCATGTTCACCACCGTTTAAGATATTCATCATTGGAAGTGGCATAGAGTAAACACCTGGTGTGCCGTTTAATTCTGCAATCCAAGCGTAAAGTGGCATACCTTTTGCTGCTGCAGCTGCTTTTGCTGCGGCTAAAGAAACCGCTAAAATTGCGTTTGCACCAAAGTTAGATTTGTTTTCTGTACCATCTAAATCGATCATGATTTGGTCGATTTCTTTTTGGTTAGAAGCATCTTTACCAACTAATGCTTGTGCAATTTCATTATTTACAGCGTGAACGGCTTTAAGAACACCTTTACCACCAAAGCGAGCTTTATCGCCATCGCGTAATTCTAATGCTTCACGAGAACCCGTAGATGCACCTGATGGCGCTGCAGCCATACCTACGAAGCCACCTTCTAAATGTACTTCTGCTTCTACGGTTGGGTTACCGCGTGAATCAACAATTTCGCGACCAATCACTTTGATAATTTCACATTTTGCCATTGTTTTTTCCTCTTTTGAGTTGATTTGAAAATCTGTTTTTAACTTCGCTATTTTAGCGGACTTTAGTTGCTTTGTCTTGCAAAAGTCCTAGCTAAAAAGGAATTTTTTATTTTGTCAGGAAATCCCCACTTTTTTGCCGAAATTCGATACTTATTTGTTAATTTAGCGTTAAAAAGATGAAAAAAGGATTAAGTTTTTACTTAATCCTTTTCATTAAAATTTCAGTTCGCGGGATATTTTTCGGCGCGAGTGCGTTTTTAACGCACTAAACCACCACTTGCTTGTAAATCTGCATGATAAGAAGAACGCACAAATGGACCACAAGCGGCATGTTCAAAGCCCATTGCTTGCGCTTTTTCGCGGAACATATCAAATTCTGCAGGTGGCACATAACGATCCACAGGTAAATGGTGACGACTTGGTTGTAAATATTGCCCTAAGGTTAACATCGTTACGCCGTTATCGCGTAAATCTTGCATAACTTGCAAAATCTCTTCATTCGTTTCACCTAAGCCGGCCATAATGCCTGATTTCGTTGGGATATGCGGGAACATTTGTTTAAAGTCACGCAATAATTTTAGCGACCATTCATAATTAGAGCCAGGACAAACTTCTTTGTATAAACGCGGAACGTTTTCCATATTGTGATTAAACACATCAGGTGGATTTTCACTTAAAATTTCAAGGGCTTGCTCAATACGACCACGGAAGTCTGGCACTAAGATTTCAATTTTAATGCCCGGATTTATCGCGCGAATTTCGCGAATACAATTGGCAAAATGCGTAGCCCCGCGATCTGGTAAATCATCACGATCCACAGAAGTTATCACCACATATTTTAACTTCATATCGGCAATGGTTTCCGCTAATTGGCGTGGCTCATTTTCATCTACGGGTAAAGGTTTACCATGAGCCACATCACAAAATGGACAACGACGCGTACAAATTGCCCCTAAAATCATAAAGGTTGCCGTACCATGATTAAAACATTCATTTAAATTCGGGCAAGATGCTTCTTCACATACGGAATGTAAACTATGACGACGAATACCATTTTTAATGGCTTGCACTTTTTCTGAACTCGCCGAAAGTTTAATTTTCATCCATTCCGGTTTTTTCAATAATTCTTGGTTAGGATCAATATTCTTGACTTTAATAATCGAGGTTTTGGCCGCATCGCGATATTTAATACCGCGTTCCATTTTAAAAGGTTTATTCATAAATAATCACTTCCATTGTTATATGTGTGTTACATTATTGTAACCTAAATCTTGCACAAAGTGCGTCACTAATTTTGGTGCCACCAACTGACAGGTTGCTTTCTCTTTCTCAATAAAGTCCGCTAATTGCGTCATTTGAAGGCCTGCGTAACCGCAAGGATTGATAAATTGGAAGGGGGTTAAATCCATTTGAATGTTAAATGCTAGGCCATGGAATGAACAACCGCGACGAATACGAAGACCTAAAGAGCAAATTTTTTTCCCTTCAATATACACGCCGGGTGCGTCTTTTTTCGCATAACTTTCAATGCCATAATCCGCTAATGTGCTAATGACGGATTGTTCTAATGCGCTCACTAAATCACGCACGCTTAAGTTAACCCCTGTTGCTTTTAAGCGTTTAAGGTCAATTAAAACGTACATAACCTGTTGCCCTAAACCATGATAGGTAATTTGCCCACCGCGATCTGATTGTACAACGGGAATATCCGTTAATTGCAATAAATGTTCAGGTCGCCCCGTAGCTCCTTGCGTATAAACACTAGGATGTTCTACTAACCAAATTTCATCTGCCGTATCAATATTACGTTCATCCGTAAATTGTTGCATTTTTTGCCAAACATCTTCGTAAGGCTGAACGCCAAGTTGGCGAATAATTAAAGCTTGATTATTCATTTTCTTCTTTTTAACAAAAAAAAAGAACAAATTGACTTTTCATCAATTTGTTCTTCATTAATCACTATAAAACCATGCGCACGCCTTCAATTTTGGCAAGCTCTTTATAAAGGGTTTCTACTTGTTCAATATTTTCGGCGCGTAAAGTTAATGAAACGGATTCATAAGTCCCTTTTGAGCTGATGGCACTTTTTGCTTCATCAATTACTTTTCCGTGTTCACTCATCACTTTTTTCACATCTTCTGCTAAGTCTGAGCGAGTTTTACCGACCACTTTAAAAGTAAAATCGCATGGAAATTCAAGTAAATCTTTTAATTTTTTTTCCGATTGGATTTCCGTTGCTTGCACAATGCGTTGTGGTGCTGAGGTATTTTTTTGGTTTGTCATTCTGTTTTCCTTTTTATAAATAAAGTCAATTTTTCGGCGCGAAGGCCTTTTTACGTCTGCGCCCAAATAGGGGCTTTTTGCAAAAATTCAAGCACCTCGCTTTAGAAGAAACTTTTCACCGTTAAGATGACCCAATCCCATAAACGGCTAAAAATGCCCCCTTGATTGACATCGTTTAAAACTTGTAAATCCACCGTGGCAATATCTTTACCATCTAATTGATAAATCATTTTACCCACAACTTGCCCTTTCACTAATGGCGCTTTCAGCGGTTGTTGGCCTAATTCCGTGCGCATTTTAATGTCTTGACGACGACCTTTTGGCAACGTTAAGTAAGTATTTTTTAAACTGCCTAAATTTACTTTATTTTGCGCACCATAATACACCTCTGTTTGTAACAAAGTTTTTCCTGGTGTTAACGCGCGTAATGTTTCAAAATTTGCAAAGCCCCAACGCAATAATTTTTTACTGTCTTGCGCGCGCGCTTGTTTGGTTGGCGTTCCCATCACCACAGAAATTAAGCGCATTTTATTCTCGCCTAAAGCTGAAGCCACAAGATTATAGCCCGCTTGGTTGGTATGCCCTGTTTTTAAGCCATCGACTTGTAAACTTGTATCCCATAACAATTCATTACGGTTTTTCTGTGTAATACCGTTAAATGTAAACTCTTTAATTGCATAAAGTTTGTATTCTTGCGGTAAATCATGCACCAAATGCCAACCAATGGTGGCCATATCTCGCGCACTAGAATATTGCCCTTCGTGGTCTAAACCATGCACCGTCATAAAATGCGTATTTTTTAATCCCATTTCTTGTGCATAGCGATTCATCGTTTGTATAAATGTATTTTGTGAACCTGAAACATATTGCGCCATTGCAATACAAGCGTCATTGCCCGAGTCCACAATAATACCTTTGTTTAATTCGGATACAGGTACTTTTTTACCCACTTCTAAATACATTAAAGAAGAACCGCGCAGTTTTGGATTTTGCGCCCAAGCTTCAGGACTAATGGTAACTAAATCAGAATTTTGAATTTTACCCTGTTTTAAAGCCTGCCCGATGACATAACTTGTCATCATTTTCGTTAAAGAGGCGGGCGCTTGACGTTCATCTGCCCCTTTCGCCGCTAAAACAGCGCCTGAATGATAATCCACTAAAAAGTAATTACGCGCTTCTAAAGTTGGTGTTGCAATACCATAATCTAAAGCATCAGTCTTTGTGCTTTCATCTTGCGTGCCATCTAAACTTTCTAATGCCATAACAGGCATCATGCAAAAACTTGCTAATGCTGTTGCACTGGTTGTTTTCATCCATTTTTTTAACATTTCATCTCCTTTCCTATAAGTTAAACAATTATTTATTGCCTTTGAAAAAATGGCTCTTATGGGTTTGAATAGACATCACCAAACCAAAGCCTGCCATAATCGTTACAAAAGAGGTTCCGCCATAGCTCACCAAAGGTAACGGCACGCCAACAACAGGCAAAATACCACTTACCATACCAATATTAACAAAAACATAAATAAAGAAAATTAAGGCTAAAGCGCCACTTAAAATCCGTCCAAAGGATTTTTCTGCTTGTAAACCAATGATTAAACAACGGGCTACAATAAATAAATAAATCAGCATTAAGACACTAAAGCCCACTAAGCCCCATTCTTCGCCTAACACGGCAAAAATAAAATCCGTATGAGGTTCTGGCAAAAATTCTAATTGAGATTGAGTGCCTTGCAACCAACCTTTACCCCAAACTCCGCCTGAACCAATGGCAATTTTAGATTGCAAAATATGATAGCCTGCGCCAAGAGGATCTTTTTCCGGGTCAAGTAAGGTCATAACGCGCGTGCGCTGATAATCGTGCATTAAATAAAACCACATAATCGGCAAAAAGCCCGCTAAACCGACAATCGCAAGCCCGATTAACCACCAACTCATACCCGCTAAAAACACGACAAAAAGCCCTGAAGCCGCCACTAAAATGGATGTGCCTAAATCAGGCTGAATCGCAACTAACAAGGTGGGCACAACCACCATAACAATGGCCAATAATGTTTGTTTGATGCTGGAAGGCGAAGGCTTACTGCCTAAATAAGTGGCCACCATCAAAGGAACGGCCAGTTTCACGATTTCCGATGGTTGAAAGCGAAATAAACCTAAATTTAGCCAGCGCTGAGCCCCTTTACTCGAGTAGCCAAATAAATCCACTGCAATCAATAATATCAAGCCAATCAAATACAAATAAGGCGCAATATATTGATAAAAGCGTGGTGAAAATTGTGACATCACAAACATCACCACAAAACCTAAGCCTACTTGCACTAAACGATGTTGGAACATTTGCATATTACCGCCAGAGGCGCTATACAGCACAACTAAGCCGAAGGCCGTAATCACCACTAAACCGAGCAAAAGCCAAGCATCTAAATGTAAGCGTTGCCAAAATTGCAACCATAAACTTTTTTCTTTCATTTTGCTGTCCTTTGCTTAATGGCTTTTTTCTTTTGCGTCTAATTTTTCGGTGCGAGTTGTCGTTTGCATTGCTTGCATTTTTTCCACTTCAGGTAAACGCACATCTAAATAATAATCCATAATCTTACGCATCAACGGCGCCGCATGACTACTGCCCCCGCCTGCGTTTTCTAAAATAATGGCCACAATAATTTTCGGTTTTTCGTAAGGCGCATAAGCAATAAACCAAGCGTGATCGTGTAAATGTTTTTTTAATTCATCCGCTTTATAAATTTGATTTTCTTTTAAAGAGAAAACTTGCGCCGTACCAGATTTCCCCGCCACTTTATAATTTGTTCCAGCAAAAGCTCGCCGTGCTGTACCTGTTTTGCCATTGACCACGCCAAACATCCCTTCTTTTGCCGCTTGCCAATATTCCGCTTTCGGCGCAGTAATATCGGGATACAAATGTGGATCTTGGTAATTTTTCACCTCACTGCCTTCAATTTTTTGCATTAAATGAGGCGTGTTAACTTTCCCGTTATTCACCAAGACCGCCAAGGCTTTTGCCACTTGTAATGGCGTTGCATTCCAATAACCTTGCCCAATTCCCACAGGAATGGTATCGCCTTGTAGCCAACTGCGTTTATAACGCGTTTTTTTCCATTCGCGACTTGGCATAACCCCATCAGTTTCTTCTTTTAAATCCACCCCTGTTGGTAAGCCAAAACCAAATTTTTTCATCCATAAAGAAAGGCGATCAATACCTAAACCATAAGCAACTTGATAAAAATAGGTATCGGAAGATTCCGTAATGGCTTTTTGTAAATTGGTTTTACCATGTCCGCCCCATTTCCAATCGCGATAACGTTTTTGCGAATTAGGCAAATACCAATAACCTGGATCGAAAATTTCTTTTTTCGGATCAATGACATTTTCTGTTAAAGCGGAAACGGCAATAAAAGGTTTTACCGTTGATGCCGGTGGATAAGCACCTTGCGTTGCTCGGCTATACAAGGGACGATCCGGATCATAGAGCAAGTGGTTATAATCTTTACTCGAAATGCCACCAACAAATAAATTATTATCATAACTTGGCGTGGAAACCATCGCTAAAATACTGCTGTCTTTAGGGTCTAAAACCACAACGGCAGCACGTTGGTCGCCTAATAATTGAGTAATAAAACGCTGTAAATCTAAATCAATTGTTAAATGAATGCTCTCGCCTGCAACAGCAGGTTGCTCTTGTAATTTGCGCACCACTTTACCACGAGAATTGACTTCCACTTCTTCAAAGCCGACTTTGCCGTGTAATTGATCTTCATAAAATCGTTCAATTCCTCGCTTGCCAATATCATGAGTGCCGGCATAATTGGAATATTTATCTTCTTTTTTTAAACGCTCAATATCGCGATCATTTATTTTCCCCACATAACCTAAAATATGCGTCAAAGGTTCGCCGTATAAATAATGACGTTTGAAATACGCTTGCACATCAATACTTGGAAATTTATATTGATTGACCGCAAAACGCGCAATTTGCTCTTCGCTTAAATCGGGTTTTAATAAAATTGGCGTATAACGTAAGGCGCGCCGACGGGCTTTTTCAAAATTGGCAATGTCTTCATCGGTTAAGCCCACCAAAGGTTTCAAGGCTTCAAAGGTTTCCTTTAAATCTTTGACTTTCTCAGGCACGATATACAAACCAAAAAACGTGGTGTTTTCGGCTAATTTTCTGCCATAGCGATCATAAATTAGCCCGCGCGCAGGCGGTAGAGGTAATAATTTAATGCGATTATCATTCGAGCGCGTGCGATACGTTGTGCATTCTTGAATTTGCAAATGGTATAAATTTACAAATAACCCCGCGCACATGATAAGCACCACAATAGATGCCACGAAAACGCGTCGTGCAAATAAATTCCGTTCCGCTTTGCTATCGCGGATCGGATCGTATTTTGGTTTTGCTCGCCATTTTTTCATTTTCATGACTTTCACTCGCGCCGAATTTTTTCCTTATTCGCGATGATAAGGATGGTTCGTACTCAATGACCATGCGCGATATAAAGCTTCAACCACCACTACGCGCACTAAAGGATGTGGCATGGTTAAAGGGGAAAGGGACCAACTTTGTTCAGCTGCGGCTTTACATTCTGCCGAAAGCCCTTCAGGACCACCAATTAACAAACACACATCTCGACCGTCGTTTTTCCATTTTTCTAATTCTTGAGCCAATTTTGGCGTATCCCAAGGTTTGCCGGGAATATCTAAGGTGACAATACGATTGCGCCCACAAACGGCTAACATCGCCTTACCTTCTTGCTCTAAAATGCGTTTAATATCTGCATTTTTCCCCCGTTTACCCGCAGGGATTTCCACCAACTCAAAAGGCATATCTTTAGGGAAACGGCGTTGATATTCTTTAAACCCGGTTATGACCCAATCAGGCATTTTTGTCCCAACGGCCACTAATTGAATTTTCATGCGCTTACGCCCATAATTTTTCTAATTGATACATTTCACGGCTTTCACGTTGCAAAATATGCACAATCGCTTGCCCAAAATCCACAACAACCCAATCGGCTGTGTTTTGCCCCTCTTGACCGAAAGATTCCACGCCTTCAGCTTTACTTTCTTCCACTAAGCGTTCAGCTAAAGAGGCCACATGACGTGAAGATGTCCCCGTGCAAATAATCATATTGTCTGTAATAGAAGATTTGCCTTGCACATTTAAAACAACAATATCTTCAGCTTTTAAATCGGTTAATTTGTTAGTAAGAAATTCAACTAAATTCATCAGGTTTCCTTTTCATTCTTTTAATCATTTAAATAAAGCGCAAAATTCTAACACAGCAAGAATAAATAAAGAACGCATTGCCACGATTTAAGCCATTTTTTTACGCAAAAATGCTCGTTTAAAGACAGCTTTCAAGCGAGAAAGCAATTTTTCGGTGCGAGTGAATTATGAAAACTTTATTTTTTTACATTTAAAAACAATAAGTTAAATTTGTTAACCGTTTTTTTATAAAAAATAACTTGAATTTTTCAAAGCGAGGCTTATTTAGGAATGGTCTTAAATGATATGACTTAATTTAACCACTAAGGGGAAAATATGAATATCGAAAAATTAACCAGTAAATTCCAACAAGCGCTACAAGATGCTCAATCTTTAGCCTTAGGTAAAGATAATCAATATATTGAGCCCGTCCATTTATTACTTGCCTTATTAGACCAACAAGATGGTTCTATCGCACCTATTCTCACCGCAAGCGGAGCTCATATTGCGACTTTACGCAATGAGTTAAACCAAGAATTAAACCGCTTACCACAAGTTTCTGGAAATGGTGGCGATGTGCAAGTTTCACGCAATTTAATCAATTTATTAAATCTTTGCGATAAATTAGCTCAACAAAAACAAGATAAATTTATTTCTTCCGAGCTTTTCTTACTTGCCATTATGGAAAGCAAGGATGCTTTAAGCAAACTGTTACAAAAATCAGGCGCGACAAAAGAAAAAATTCAAAACGCCATTAAACAAATTCGAGGAGGCGAAAACGTGAACGATCAAAATGCTGAAGAAAACCGCCAAGCTCTTAAAAAATACACCATTGATTTAACTGAACGTGCTGAATCGGGCAAACTTGACCCTGTTATCGGACGCGATGAAGAAATTCGTCGCACCATTCAGGTTCTACAACGTCGCACCAAAAATAACCCGGTCTTAATTGGTGAACCTGGCGTGGGTAAAACCGCTATTGTCGAAGGCTTAGCACAACGTATTGTTAATGGTGAAGTGCCTGAAGGTTTAAAAAATAAACGTGTTCTTTCCCTTGATATGGGGGCTTTAATTGCCGGTGCTAAATTCCGTGGGGAATTTGAAGAACGCTTAAAAGCCGTTTTAAAAGAAATTGGGCAAGAAGAAGGTCGCGTTATTTTATTTATCGATGAAATTCACACTATGGTCGGCGCAGGTAAAACTGACGGTGCAATGGATGCCGGTAACTTATTAAAACCGTCTTTAGCTCGTGGTGAACTTCATTGCGTAGGGGCGACAACCTTAGATGAATATCGTCAATATATTGAAAAAGATGCCGCTTTAGAACGTCGTTTCCAAAAAGTTTTTGTCGATGAACCTACGGTTGAAGATACCATCGCGATTTTGCGTGGTTTAAAAGAACGCTATGAAATTCATCATCACGTCGACATTACAGACCCTGCTATTGTTGCTGCGGCAACGCTTTCTCATCGCTATATTTCAGATCGCCAACTACCCGATAAAGCGATCGACTTAATTGATGAGGCCGCTTCAAGCATTCGTATGGAAATTGACTCAAAACCGCAACCCTTAGAAAAATTAGAGCGCCGTATTATTCAATTAAAATTAGAACAAAACGCGCTTTCTAAAGAGGACGATGAGGCAAGCCATAAACGCTTAGCTATGCTCGAAGAAGAATTAGCGGAAAAAGAAAAAGAATACGCTGAACTTGAAGACGTATGGAAAAGCGAAAAAGCTGCGCTTTCTGGCGCTCAACATATTAAAGTGGAATTAGAAAATGCGCGCACGCAATTAGAACAAGCGCGTCGTATTGGTGACTTAAATAAAATGTCTGAATTGCAATACGGCCGTATTCCAGAACTTGAACGTCAACTTAAACAAGCAGAAAATGCCGAAAACAAAGAAATGACTTTAGTGCGTAATCGCGTTACAGACGAAGAAATTGCTGAAGTTCTTTCTCGTGCAACCGGCATTCCTGTGGCAAAAATGATGGAAGGTGAACGCGAAAAATTATTGCGTATGGAAGAAGCCTTACATCGTCGCGTCGTTGGCCAAACAGAAGCGGTTGAAGCGGTTTCTAATGCCATTCGTCGTAGTCGTGCAGGCCTTTCTGACCCGAACAGACCTATTGGTTCTTTCTTATTCTTAGGGCCAACAGGGGTAGGTAAAACAGAACTTTGTAAAACCTTAGCCAGCTTTATGTTTGATGACGAAAATGCCATGGTGCGTATCGATATGTCCGAATTTATGGAAAAACATAGCGTTTCTCGCTTAGTCGGTGCACCTCCTGGATATGTGGGTTACGAAGAAGGGGGTTACTTAACCGAAGCGGTTCGTCGCCGTCCATATAGCGTAATCTTGCTGGATGAAATTGAAAAAGCACATCCTGATGTTTTTAATATTTTATTACAAGTATTAGATGATGGACGTTTAACCGATGGTCAAGGACGTACCGTTGATTTCCGTAATACGGTTGTCATTATGACCTCAAACTTAGGTTCAGATTTAATTCAAGGCCAAAAAGATCTTTCTTATAACGATATGAAAACGTTGGTTATGACGGTTGTTAGCCAACATTTCCGCCCTGAATTTATTAACCGTATTGATGAAACCGTTGTGTTCCATCCACTTGGTAAAGACAATATTCGTGCTATTGCGAACATTCAATTAGAACGTTTAGCAAATCGTCTCGAAAAACATGGTTATCCTGTTAAATTTACAGAAAATGCGGTGGACTTCATCGGTGATGTGGGCTATGACCCAATTTACGGCGCGCGTCCTTTAAAACGTGCTATTCAACAAGAAATTGAAAACCCATTAGCCCAAGAAATTCTTTCTGGTAAATTGATTCCAGGCCAAGTGGTGAACGTTGATTACCACAACGATAAAATCACCATTTCTCAATAATTTCATCGTTGCCGAATAAATAAAATGCGCTTGTTCTTGCAAGCGCATTTTTTATGCCCATAAGATATTTAATGGGTTTTTCTTCCGTTAAAAAACGTTAAGGTAGTATACTTAGCGTTTATATTCATTTTCAAGGAGGAGAAATATGCTAAAAGGTGTTGCTTTTTCAATTTGTGCATCCTGTTTATTTGGTTATCTCTATTATTTTTCCACGTTACTTACGCCCCTTTCTGGTGAAGAAATTTTCGCTTTTCGCGTGATTTATTCCATTCCCTTTACTTGGGCGGGCATATTTTTATTTAAACAAAAATATTTTCTTATTTCGCACTTTCGCCGTATTCGAGCCACCCCTTGGCTTTTCGGTATTTTTTTATTAAATGCCTCCATCACAGGGTTTGAAATGTGGTTATTTTTATGGGCGCCGAATAATGGTGAGGCCTTAAGTGTTTCTGTGGGTTATTTAATTTTGCCATTAGTTTTAGTTTTTTGCGGACGCATTTTTCTTAAAGAACGTATTTCACCTTTAAAAGGCATTGCGGTGCTTTCGGCCATTTTAGGCGTTAGTATTGATATTTTCTCAACCGGCGGTATGTCTTGGACGAGTATTGCTGTTTGTGCTTATGCCATTTATTTTATTTTACGAAAACGTTTTAATATCGCCGATATTGCCAGCTTTGCGATTGAATTAACCTTACTTTTGCCTCTTTGCTTAATCTTTGCTTGGCAAACCGATTTAACCTTTATTCAGCAACAAAATGAAAAGATTTTCTACTTATTACCTTTTTTAGGCCTATTAAGTGGGGTGGCTTTTTTATTTTATATCGCAGCAAGCAATATTTTACCGATTAACTTATTAGGCTTATTAAGTTATTTAGAACCAACGGTGTTATTAGTCAGCTCTATTATGATTGGTGAAAAAATTTCCCCTGATAATTATCCGCTTTTCATCGGCCTGACCTTAGCCATTTTATTCGTCATTTTTGATGGCGTGTGGCAAGTTTATCGTAAAAAACATCCCGCTCAACGGGCATAAAAAAAGCTCGCACCGAAAAAAAGACGACCCTTTTTTCGGTGCGAGCCTATTTTTTAATAAGCTTGATTAAGCTTTAAAGCCTTGTGGTAAACAAGGTTGAATATGTTTTAACATACCTTTCATTAAGCGTGGTGCTGTGGCAATAATATGACCTTGAGTTAAATAATTTGGGTCACCGTTAAAATCACACACTAATGCGCCAGCTTCGCGAGCAATTAAATCTCCCGCCGCAATATCCCAAGGCTTAATGCCCATTTCAAAGTAACCATCAACACGATTTGCCGCGGTATAGCATAAATCTAATGCCGCAGAACCTGTACGACGGAAATCAGCACAATCTTCAGATAAGTTGCTCATCATAGCAAATTGGGTTGGCATTAAAGCCGGTTTTTTGAATGGGAAACCTGTTGCAAGAATTGTGCCATCAAGTTCGCGTAAATTATCTACGCGTAAACGTAATTCGTTTAATTTTGCACCTTTACCGCGTACTGCTGTGAAAAGTTCGTTACGAATTGGATCATAAACTACCGCAGCTTCTGTGCGATTTTTAACGCGAATTGCAATAGAAATAGAGAAATGTGGAAAACCTTTAATAAAGTTTGTCGTGCCATCAAGTGGATCAATAATCCATTGTGTTTCATCATCTTGACCGCTTAATAAGCCACTTTCTTCTGTAATAATTGTATGCTCAGGATAAGCATTGCGAATAACTTCAACAATCGCTTTTTCTGATGCTTTATCAAAATTCGTTACGTAATCGTTTAAACCTTTAGTCGATTTTTCGATTTCGTCACGACGTTCAAAACCTTGAACAAGGATATTACCTGCTCGGCGAGCTGCACGAACAGCGATATTTAACATAGGATTCATATTTCCACCTGATTTTAAAGAACATAAAGCAAAATTATATGCTTTTTCATTTTAAAAGGCGAGCATCTTTTTTATTCAGCAAGTATTTTCTTTTAAAATAATAAAAACTGTTACTAATTTCGGCAGTTAGCCTTTTAAAGGGTTGCATTTATATCTTTAATGAAGGATAATAATTATTCTTATTTGTACTAAGAATAATTTAAGGGTTTTATTGTGTTTCAACATTATCTTCGTTATCTATTTTTATCTTTCTTCGTTCTTTTTACCCTACCTGCATTAGCAGAAAAAACAGATTTTAAACAATATGTTACTGAAATCGAACAACGTTTAGATCGCGCAGGCAATCTTTATCAAGAAGAAAAAACCGATGAAGCTCGCCAAACGGTACAAATGGCTTATTTTGAATTATTCGAAAATCTTGAAGGCCCAATCCGAATTAATTTTTCTGCGAAAAAAAGTTATCAAATGGAAGCAACCTTTGGGCAAATTCGCAAAATGATGGGAAAAAATGCCCCGCTTGCGGAAGTGATGAATAAAATTCACGGCCTAAAACAAGATTTAGACGAAGTTCTCCCTGCCTTAGAAAATGGTCATCAACTCACCGCTGAAGGCCAACACGATGTATATTCTCAAGACAATATTGCCTATCACTGGCAACAAAGTTTCCGTAAAATTGATGACAATTTAGCCGCAATGATTTCTGCCTACCAAAAAGGTGATTTCAAACAAGCGAGCCATCTTGCTCAACAAGCTCAATATCAAGGCTATAAAAATTCACAATTAGAAGAAGCCGTTCGTTTGCATCGTTCTGCAAAAACGGATAGTTCTATTAACCATCAATTTTATACTTTAATTAAACTTGCCAAAGAACCTAATCAAATTGAAGAATTAGCTTATCAAACAACCCTTTTATTACAGGATGTTGAAGAAAACTTACCGAATTTACCAACGCTAAATCCTGAACAAAAAATTACAGCAGACGATGAAGTTCTTATCGCTGATGAAGATATTCCAAATAATAACTGGGCGGAAATCAGCAAAACCATCAATGAACAAATCCAAGATGCGATTAAACTTTACGCTCAAAATGAAACGAACAAAGCCATTCTTTCGGTGCAAGACACCTATTTCGATGTGTTTGAAAATTCAGGTTTTGAAGCAAAAGTAGGTTCTCGCGACAGTAAATTTAAAGCGCAATTAGAAGGCTATTTCACACGCTTAGTCAGTTTAATGAAAGCGCAACAAAGTCTTGATGCATTGCAAGAACAAGCCACAGGCCTTGCTGACGACTTAGCGCAAGCCGTGAATATGGTTCAAGGCGGTAGCGAAAATGAGTGGTCCATGTTCTTATATAGCTTGCTTATTATTTTCCGCGAAGGCTTAGAAGCCTTACTGATTGTGGCTGCGATCGTCACTTATTTAGTGAAAAATAAACATGAAGATAAATTACCTGTTATTCGTCAATCTGTTTATGTTGCCTTAGTTGCGAGTGTGATTACTGCGGTTATTTTCCAACTTATCTTCAGCAATGCTGGCGCAAGCCGTGAATTACTTGAAGGCTTCACGATGATTTTCGCTGTGATTATGCTCTTTATGATGAGTTACTGGTTACTTTCAAAAGTAGAAGCACATAACTGGAAACGCTATTTAGAAGGCAAAATTTCTACGGCATTAACCACCGGCTCTTTAGTGGGGCTTTGGTTAACGAGCTTCCTCGCTGTTTATCGCGAAGGTGCTGAAACCGTACTTTTCTATTACGCTCTTGCTGCAGACGCACAAAGCGCAATGGGTTACCTTTATTTATTAGCTGGTTTCCTCGTAGGTTTAATCTTGCTTGCCATTTGTTATTTCGTTATGCGCTATACCGTTGTGCAATTACCACTTAAACCATTTTTTATGTTCACCGGTTCCTTTATGTATTTAATGGCCTTTGTTTTTGCCGGCAAATCCGTCTTGGAATTAGTGGAAGGTAAATTATTCCAACCAACCTTGGTGGCCAATGCGCCTGAAATTCCATGGTTAGGAATCTACCCTTATGTGGAAACCTTAATTCCACAAGCTCTTTTAATCATCGCTGCTATTTTTGCCTTGTTCTATATGAAATATCAAAGTAAACGTACAGCCTAATTTTTAACCCGAAATACTTACATTTAGGAGATTAAGTATGAAAAAGACCTTAGTTGCAGCTGCATTAGCAGCAGGTGTATTATCCGCACCATCCGCATTAGCTTTTGAAGAATTCCCAATTGGTGAACCTGTAAATATCAACGGTATGGAAATTGCCGCGGTTTACTTAGAACCTGTAGATATGGAACCTCGCGGTATGGGTTTATCAGCAAAAGAATCTGACATTCACTTAGAAGCTGATATTCACGCTTTAAACGGTAACAAAAACGGTTTCGGTGAAGGTGAATGGATTCCTTACTTAACTATCGAATACAAATTAACCAACCTTGATACAGGTAAAGTTCAAGAAGGTAAATTTATGCCAATGGTTGCAAGTGATGGTCCTCACTACGGCGCGAATATCAAAATGATGGGCGCAGGTAACTATAAAGTAACTTACCACATCGATCCGCCACCAAAAGGTGGTATGCACCGTCACACTGACGCTAACACAGGTGTTGGTAAATTCTGGAAACCATTTGACGTTTCTTACGAATTTAAATTCACTGGTTTAAAATAATCTCTGAATTTCTTTTTTCAAACCAATAGGTTGCGCAAGCGACCTATTGGTTTTGCCGTTTAAAAGCTTTCTTTTTCGGTTTAACCTGAACTGTCGAAACTCGCACTGCGCAGGAATATATTATGAACTACTTTTTTACTTTCCTTTTACAACCTATTTTGCCCTTAGCCATACTGCTAGGCTGCCTTTGGACAAACTATACAAAAATTAATCTAAAACGTTTAACCTGGCTCACTTTATTAGGCTTAACCTTTGGCGCACTTTTTGCTTTAAATTGGCTTTCTGGACAAAAAGTTTTATTAGCCTTTAACAGCGGTTTAATCACCCTTTATCTGCTCTTTTTCTTAAGTCAATTCAGCCGTAAAACACATTTTGCCTTATTTTGGCAAACCATTTTCGCCTTTATTGCAGGGGCTTTATGGGCAAGTGACCCAAATATTCATCTCATCACCAATACCGATGTCATCAATACGCCCTTTTTACTCAATTTAAGTGCCGTTATTTTAGGCCTTATGTTTTGTATTTTTGTGGTGGGCTGGCTTCGCATTCTCTTTCAACAAGCCCATGCAAGTAACCAATTTAAAATGATTCGTTGGGTCTTAATGAGCGCGGTTATTGTTGTTTTACTCTTGCCTTTATCTGGTAATGTGCTTCTTAGCCTAATGAAATTACAACTTATCGACTTAACTAAATTACGTTTAAGCTATGTCGCGAAAGTGAATGATTTAACTAATTACTTCAACTATATCAACAGTTTAATTTTATTTATTTTAATCGCAACTTTTGCTTGGAAAGTTTACTTACCTCGTAAAGCCCAAGCTTTGGCGGAAAGCATGCCCATTGTTAAACGTCAAAAACTGGCTTTGCAATACAACGCGAAACGAAGCTTAATTTTCGGTGCGAGTGTGATTTTTATCACCTTAGCCAGTCAGCTTTATTGGGATCGCGTTGCTTCTTTACCCCCAGCTTTATCTGAATCGACTTACCTAACCATGCAAAAGGATAATGCCGTTCATATTCCTATTGAGAGCGTGCGTGATGGCGACTTACACCGTTTTATTTGGGTTGCAAGTGACGGGCGTGCCATTCGTTTCTTTATTATTAACCGTTCTGACAAAAAATTAAGTTTAGCGACGGTTTTTGATGCTTGTTTATTATGTGGCGATGACGGTTATGTTGTTGATGGCGATAAATTAATGTGCGTAGCTTGTGGCGTGCGTTTATTCATTCCTTCCGTAGGTAAACCAGGTGGTTGTAATCCAATTCCAATTGATGGATGGAAAGAAAGCGAAAACGAAGTGATTGTTCCTAAAAAATCCTTACTCGCGGGGGCTAACTACTTCTCTACCGTTATGGAAATTGAGGTCGTAGACCCTGTAAGCTTGGAAAAACTCACCAATAAAAAAGCGAATTATCGTTACGATTACAACGACAACACGTACTTTTTTACCAGTGAAGAAAACCAAAACTTATTCCGCGAACATCCTGAAAACTATGTCGCAAGCGAAAATGCCCCGCAGGAGAATGAATAAACATGCTAGCAAGAATGTTATGCCAATCTTGGCGTTTTGGTTTAAAGCGCAAAATGTTATCGATTTTCACCATTTTTTTAGCGGCGGGACTGGTTTCCGCCCTTCTTGCGGTATCCATTGATATCGGCGATAAAATGGCAAAAGAAATGAAATCTTACGGCGCGAATATTTTAGTCGAACCGGCCAGCACAGCCATTTTAAGTGGCCAAGCTGGCGTAAATGATTTATCCATGCAAGACTTTTTAGACGAAAAAGAATTGCCGAATGTGAAAGATATTTTCTGGCGCAATAATATTGTCGGCTTTGCCCCTTTATTAAGAGCAGAAGTTTTTGCCACTCGCGCCGAAAATTCCGCCTCAACGACAAATGCAAAAAAAGTTCATATTTTAGGGACTTTTTTTGACCATGATATTGATGTTCCTGATGAAGAAGGCTTCCACACAGGTCAACGCATTATTAGTCCTTATTGGCAAGTTGATGGGGATTGGGTTGACGACAGCGCGAAAGAACTTCATTTTGGCGATGTGGTGCCAGCTTTAATCGGGAAAAAATTAGCCGAAAAATATCACTGGAAAAAAGGCGATACTCTTACCCTTTCTTACCATAACGGCGATGAAGTTCATTCTTTAACTGTGCATTTAACCGGCGTTTTATCCACGGGTGGCGAAGAAGAAAATGACATCGTTCTGCCTTTAATTTCTGCTCAATCTTTACTTAATTTAGAAGGTAAAATTCAAGGAATTAAAGTTTCCGCTTTAACCGTACCTGAAAACGAACTTTCTCGCCGAGCAAGAAAAGACAGCGATTCCTTAAATGCGGCGGAATATGACCGTTGGTACTGCACAGCTTATGTCTCTTCCATTGCCCTACAATTAGAAGAAGCCATTTCTACCGCGGTGGTGAAACCAATTTGGCAAGTTGCCGCTTCTGAAGGTGTCGTTATTAAAAAAATCCAACTTTTATTAGGTGTCGTCACCTTAGCGGCCGTTGTTGCTGCCGCGATGGGGATTGCCTCTTTAATGACCACATCTATTATTGAGCGCAGTAAAGAAATTGGCTTAATGAAAGCCCTTGGCGCCCATCAATGGCAAATTGTGTTACTTTTCTACTGCGAAGCTATTATGAGCGCCTTAATCGGAGGCTTATTTGGCTGTTTAGCCGGTTGGGGCTTGGCAAAATTCATCGGTATGGCACTTTTTGGCTCACCTTTAACTTTTGCTTGGATTGTCGTACCTTGCGTTTTGGTTTTAGCCATTTTAATCGCCTTAATTGGTACTTGGTTCCCTGCTCATCGAATTGCACGCTTATACCCTGTGGAGGTGTTATATGGCCGTCAGTAATTTACCTCGACATAATAATGAAATGTTTTGGCGCTTAGTTTTTCGCGCTTTACGTTTAAAATTACAACGGGTTCTAATTATTTTTTCTGCTTTAACTGTGGGGGCGTCCATTGTTACGGCGATGTCTGCGGTTTATTTTGATATCAATACCAAAATGAGCCAAGAATTACGTACTTTTGGGGCTAACTTTTATATTGGTGGCAATAATAGCGGTTTGATTAAAGAAAAAGCGATCTTACAAATTTTGCAACAAGCACCAAAAGGCTTAATTACAGCAGCAAGTCCCTATTTATACGGGGTTGCACGCAGTGAACAAGAAAAAATTGTTCTTATGGGCGTTTGGTTTCAAGATATGAAAACACTCGCACCTTATTGGCAAATTACAGGCTCTCGTATTAACGTTAATTTTGACCAACGCAATGCCATGATTGGTAAAAGTTTGGCTGATCGTTTGGAATTAAAAGTAGGAAGTTCGTTAACCTTAATTAAAAATAACGGGGAAACTCACACCTTCACTTTAAAAGGGATTATTGAAAGTGGCGATGCCACAGATAATATGCTTGTGGTTAATTTACCTTTTGCACAGCAATGGCTTGATAAACCAGGACTTGTCACGAATGCTCAAATGAATGTGCGAGATGATAAAGGGCAGGTACAGGCTTTTGCTCAAAAATTACAGGCAGAATATCCCGATTTAGATATTCACCCAATCTTAAAAGTTTCCGCTTCTGAGGGGCAAATTTTAGATAAAATTAAAGGGTTAATGGGGCTAATTTCCTTAGTTATTTTAGTGTTAGCCACACTTTGTGTTAACACCACCCTCATTGCTATTGTAGGTGAACGCGCGCAAGAGTTTGCTTTACAAAAAGCATTAGGTGCCAAACAAAAAGATATTGTGCGTCAAATTGTAACGGAAATTTTAATTATCGCTCTTTTAGCGACCTTAACCGGGCTTGGTTTAGGTTACTTATTAGCGCAAATGCTCGGCTTAACGGTTTTCCATGCTTATATCGATATGCGCTTACCTGTGATACCTATTACAATTTTCTTATCCTTATTAGTTGCGGCTATTTCGGTTATCGTGCCAACACGTCGTGCCTTACAAATTGAAATGGCAAACATTTTAAAAGGGGAATAAAAGGACAACTTATGAAAAATACAGTCATTGAAACAAAACATTTATATAAACGCTTTGGGCAAGTCACCGCCTTAGAAGATATCAATATTCAAATTAAAGAAGGGGAATTTGTGGCCATTATGGGAGCTTCAGGTTCAGGCAAAACAACCTTAATGAATATTCTAACAGGGCTTGATACTGCAAGTGATGGCGTGGTAATGCTTGATGGTATTGATACCGCGCAATTAGACGAAATGGGACGACAACGCTTTCGCGCCGAAAAAATCGGTTTAGTCTTCCAACAATTCCATTTAATTCCTTATTTAACGGCATTAGAAAACGTGATGTTGGCTCAATATTATCATAGCGTCGTTGATGAAAAAGCCGCGAAAGCCGTTCTCGAGCAAGTAGGTTTAGGCCATCGTATTGACCACCGCCCTAATCAACTTTCAGGGGGTGAACAACAACGTGTTTGTATTGCTCGCGCCTTAGTAAATGAGCCACCCGTTATTTTTGCCGATGAACCAACGGGAAATCTTGATGAAAAAAATGAACAGTTGGTTTTAGAATTACTGACCGACTTAAATAAACAAGGACGCACCATTGTTATGGTTACGCATAACCCTGAACTTGGGGAATTAACCGATCGCACCATTTATTTACAACACGGTAAATTTTTACGCGAAGAAATCAATTCGCCTTTAGGGAAGTAATTATGCGTAAAGTGGCCCGCCTTTTTTTTAATATGCTGATGCTTTTTCTTCTTAGCGCTACATTAAGCGCTTGCCAAGAGGAAAAAGCGCGCCTTGGAGCCACAGCCCCGCCTTTAGCTTTATACTCAGCGAAAGGCGAGGCCATCACCTTAGAACAATTTAAAGGCAAACCGCTTTTAATTAATTTTTGGTCTCAAAGTTGTGGTATGTGTATTGTTGAATTGCGCACTTTTGCCCAATTTCAGCAAAAATACCCACAAAAAATGCAGGTACTCGCCATCAATATTGACGGTGGAAAAGGCAACTTAAGTAAACTTTTAGCTAAAGAGAACTTCCCTTTTCTCATCGGCATTGACCAAATGAATATTACTGCGGAACGTTTTCAACTTGTTGGTACGCCCACAACCTTTTATCTTGATTCAACGGGGAAAATTCTGCAAAAATTTGAAAGTATGATCCCTGACGAAACATTAGAAAGCCTCTTTAAAGGTCAATAATATGCAAAAATTTTTCCTTCTTTGTGCGCTATTTTTCTTCATTTTCCCCGCACAAGCCGTTGATACGGTTCAAAAAAAAGAAGAAAACGCCATCACTTTTGATTTTGCTAATGGCTCGCGCATTTACAAAAAAAATTGCGCCACTTGCCATGGGCGTCATGGTGAGAAAAAAGCCTTCGGTTTTTCAAAACTGATTAAAAATCTTTCTCAAGATGACGTGGTGAGCGCATTAACGCGCCGAAAAAAAGGTGAAATTCAAGGCCCAGGAAACCCTGCGAAAGCTCGTCTTTCTGAGCAAGAAATGCAAGATGTTGCCGCCGTTGTGGCCAGTTTTAACCCTTAAGCGCCTAGAAACTCACGCATCGGACAGCTCAAGCCGTTTTTCGCTTAAAAAGGGAAATTTTTTACTTGAAGAAAATTTAAACATTTCACTAATTGAGTTAAAATTCGATTTATTGTAAACTGTTTTCCCGTCTTTATTCGTGGTTGTTTATTGAAAAATAGGCAACCACGTTATTTATTTTCACTTCTTAACAATAGGTTTAATATGAACACCAATTATATTTTCGTCACTGGTGGCGTTGTTTCCTCATTAGGTAAAGGTATCGCAGCCGCCTCTTTAGCCGCTATTTTAGAAGCTCGCGGTTTAAATGTAACTATGATGAAATTGGACCCTTACATCAATGTAGATCCAGGTACAATGAGTCCTACTCAACACGGTGAAGTTTTCGTAACTAAAGACGGCGCAGAAACAGATTTAGATTTAGGTCACTATGAGCGTTTTATTCGTACCAAAATGACCAAAAACAACAACTTTACTTCCGGTAAAATTTATTCTGAAGTTTTACGCAAAGAACGTCGTGGCGACTATCTTGGCGCAACCATTCAAGTCATTCCACATATCACCAACGAAATTAAAGATCGTGTTATTGAAGGCGCAAAAGGCCATGACGTTGCGATCGTTGAAGTTGGCGGTACCGTCGGTGACATTGAATCCTTACCTTTCTTAGAAGCTTTACGTCAATTAGCCACTGAAGTCGGTCGTGAACACACAATCTTTATGCACTTAACCTTAGTGCCATATTTACCAACTGCAGGCGAAGTGAAAACGAAACCTACTCAGCACTCAGTAAAAGAATTACTGTCTATCGGTATTCAACCTGATGTTTTAGTTTGCCGTAGTGAAAAAATGATTCCAGATAACGAACGTGCGAAAATCGCGCTATTTTGTAACGTTTCTGAAAAAGCGGTTATTTCATTAAAAGACGTAAATTCTATTTACCAAATTCCCGCGCTTTTAAAATCTCAAGAATTAGATGAATTTATTTGCAAACGCTTCCATTTTGACTGCAAAGAAGCCGATCTCACTGAATGGGAACAAGTGTTATACCAAGAAGCCAACCCAACGGGCGAAGTGACCATTGGTATGGTGGGTAAATATATTGAATTACCTGACGCTTATAAATCTGTTAATGAAGCCTTAAAACATGCAGGTTTAAAAAATCGCTTAACCGTCAACATTAAATATATTGATTCACAAGATGTTGAAACGAAAGGTACCGAAGTTCTTAAAGGCGTTGATGCTATTTTAGTCCCAGGTGGCTTTGGTCATCGCGGTGTAGAAGGCAAAATTTTAACCGCTCAATATGCTCGTGAAAATAAAATTCCTTACTTAGGCATTTGTTTAGGTATGCAAGTGGCTTATATTGAATATGCTCGTCATGTTGCCGGTTTAAGCCAAGCTAACTCCACTGAATTCGACAAAAACTGCCCTGAACCTGTTATTGGTTTAATTACTGAATGGCAAGATGCAAGTGGTGAAACAGAAAAACGCGATGAAAGCTCTGATTTAGGTGGCACTATGCGTCTTGGCGCTCAACTTTGCCATTTAGCAGAAGGTAGCCTTGCGCGCAAACTTTATGGTTCAGACACCATTGAAGAACGTCATCGTCATCGCTATGAAGTCAACAACCAATTACGTCCACAATTAGAAAAAGCAGGCTTAAAAATTTCAGGCCTTTCTGCTGATAAAAAATTAGTAGAAATCATTGAAGTACCAAATCATCCTTGGTTTGTTGCATGTCAATTCCACCCAGAATTTACCTCAACACCACGCGATGGCCACCCTTTATTTGAAGGCTTTGTAAAAGCTGCAAAAGAAAATAAAGCAAAACGCCAAAACGCTTAATTGTTGATTCCGTTAATAAAATAAAAACGCATTTAAGAAAACTTAAATGCGTTTTTTTATACTTAACTCACTCGCGCCGAATTTTTGTCTTATTTTTCGGCGCGAGTTCACTAGGCTTATTTAAAAATAGCCAGTAACTCTTTCACGCGCAAACGCCCTGTGGCACTTTGACTAATAAAACGTTGAACTTTAATACTTTTCATTTTTGCCCCTGTATAAATTTCTCGGGTAAAAGGGGTGTCGTGATTTGAAATCACCACCGGTATTTTTTTCGCTTGGCTCACTCGCGCTAAATGAGCTAATTGAATTTGATGTTCTAAATTAAATTTATTGCCCGCGTAGCTCGTAAAATTGCTCGTTTGCACCAAAGGCGCATAAGGCGGATCGCAATAAATAACACTTTGTTCGTGAGCAAACTCAAAGGCTTCAGAAAAATCCCCACAAAAAAACTGTGCTTTTTGTGCTTTCTGAGCAAAATGTCGCAATTCCGCTTCTGGAAAATACACACTTTTAAAACGCCCAAAAGGAACATTAAATTCATTACGCAAATTATAGCGACAAAGCCCGTTGTAACCGAAGCGATTTAAATATAAAAACAATACTGAACGTTCAAACTTATCTTGCGAAAGATTAAAATTTTTACGTTGCTGATAATAAAATTCTTCCGTATTACTTAAAGGATGTTCAAAATAACTTTTCGCTGCCAGAATATAGGTGTCTACGTTTTCTTTAACGATATTAAATAAATGAATTAAATCAGGATTAATATCAAACAACACATATTCATCAAAATCCGTATTTAAAAAAACGGACCCCGCGCCAACAAAGGGTTCAATTAAACAACGTTTGCCTTTTTTAGGTAAAACCGAATTAATCTCATCCATTAAACGTGCTTTACCTCCCGCCCACTTCAAAAAAGCGCGGTGTTTTGTTTTGTTTTCTTTCATTTTTTAGCACGCATCAGGAAATTCAATTTATTTAATCTGAAATGGCGCAAGTTTCAATCGCTTGCGTAATTTGTGTTGCGGTTAAATCGTGGCTGAGAAAACTTTTGCCTAAATGTTGCAATAAGACAAAACGGATTTTACCTTGTAAGACCTTTTTATCTCGTTGCATTAAAGTAAGAAAATCGGCACTCGTCATTTCTTTGGGTACATAAATTGGCAACTGAGCTTTTTGTAATAACTCTCGTAAGCGCACACATTCTTGCGCCGTAAAAGCGGATTTTTCCCATAAAGCAGAAAGTTCGCTTGCAATAAGCATTCCTACTGCAACGCCTTCACCATGTAACCAATTACCGTAGCCCATTTGCGTTTCGATCGCATGGCCAAAGGTATGCCCGAAATTTAATAAGGCACGTTCGCCTTTTTCTTTTTCATCTCGCGCCACAATTTGAGCTTTTAATTGACAACAACGAGAAATCGCATATTTTAATGCTTCTTCCTCAAGAGCCATTAATTCTTCAATATGCTCTTCAAGCCATTGGAAGAACGGTGCATCTAAGGCTGCGCCATATTTAATCACTTCAGCAAGCCCTGCGGAAATTTCTCGCTGTGGCAATGTTTTCAAGGTGTTAATATCAATTAAAACGGCGCTTGGTTGATAAAAAGCACCAATCATATTTTTCCCAAGAGGATGATTAACCGCTGTTTTTCCCCCAACTGAAGAATCGACTTGCGCTAATAAGGTTGTGGGTACTTGAATAAATCTAACACCACGTTGATACGTCGCTGCCGCTAAACCACAAATATCCCCAACAACACCGCCACCTAAAGCCACCAACAAACTATCGCGCGAAAAATGATTTTCTAATAAACTGCGATAAATTTGTTCTAACGAAGCTAAATTTTTATATTGTTCGCCATCAGGCAATAAACAATGCGCCACTTGACAACCTAAGCTTTCAAAGGTTGCCGTTAAGGTAGTTAAATAATGTTGTGCTATGGTGGCATTGCTAACAATCATCACCTTATCGCCCGCTTTTACCGGCAACAAACTTGGATTTTGCAGTAAATTTCGCCCAATATAAATCGGGTAGCGTCCGCTTGCATGCGGTACATTAACACACAACATTTTTTTACCTACTTAACCATTAAAATTATCAATTAAATCCACAATGTGATTTGCCATAACTTTTGCACTTTGGTCTTCTGTTTTTAAAGTGATATCGGCAATTTCTTCGTATAATGGATTACGTACTTTCGCTAATTCTTCTAATACCGCTCGCGTATCTTCCACGCCTTGTAATAATGGACGTTTTTTATCACGCTGAGTGCGTTCAACTTGTTTATCCACGCTTGTTTCTAAATAAATCACAATACCGCGCGCCGATAAATGGTTACGATTTTCTTTAGATAAAATAGCACCGCCACCGGTTGAAATCACCGTACCTTGACGTTCTGTTAATTCGCTTAAAATACGTTCTTCACGCTTACGAAAGCCTTCTTCCCCTTCAAGGTCAAAAATCCAATCAATGTCCGCCCCTGCGCGAGCTTCAATTTCAGCATCGGAATCCACAAAATCCATGCCTAAAACTTGCGCGACTTGGCGCCCAATGGTGCTTTTCCCAGCGCCCATGGGGCCGATTAAAAAAATATTACGTGTCTCTGCCATAACTCTATTCTGTATCTAAAATGAAAAATAATGATCTTCTAAAAACACAAACAACCGTCAAAAAACGGCTGTATGAAGATCCCTTAAAAAAATGAGCTAGATTGTCGCAATAATCCCCCTTTTTTTCAAGTAAAAACACATTTATTTACGCTTTTCTTCCCCTGAAAAACGGCGCTTTTTCTAAAGAAAAATCGCGACTTCTTGGCAAAATTCACTTTTTCGGCGCGAGCATTTTTTCACTTGCTTGTTTTTATTAACATTCTTTTGTTATTTGGTTTTACGCTTCTTTTACCTTATAATATTGCCCATTTTTTGATAACAACTAGGATTTTTTATGGGATTTTTAACCAACAAACGTATTTTAATTGCAGGCCTTGCAAGTAACCGCTCAATTGCTTACGGCATTGCCAAAGCGATGCACCGTGAAGGCGCAGAACTTGCCTTTACTTACCAAAATGAAAAATTAAAACCTCGCGTTGAAAAATTAGCAGAAGAATTTGGCGCAACGATTATTTTACCTTGCGATGTAGCTGATGATGCGAGCATTGAACATTGCTTTGCCGAATTAGCTAAATCTTGGGAAAAATTTGATGGTTTCGTTCATTCCATCGCTTATGCACCAGCTGACCAATTAGATGGTGATTATGTTGATGCTGTAAACCGCGAAGGTTTCCGTATTGCGCACGATATCAGCGCATACAGCTTTGTTGCTATGGCGAAAGCGGCTCGTCCCATGTTAAATGTCGGCTCTGCATTAGTTACCATGACCTATTTAGGCGCGGAACGTGCGATTCCAAACTACAATACTATGGGCGTGGCCAAAGCCTCTTTAGAAGCCAATACTCGCTTTATGGCTCAATCTTTAGGTAAAGATGGCGTGCGCGTTAACGCAATTTCTGCTGGCCCAATTCGCACTTTAGCGGCTTCTGGTATTAAAAACTTCAAAAAAATGCTTTCAGCTTGTGAAAAACAAACCCCAATTGGTCGTACCGTTACAACCGAAGATGTGGGCAATGCGGCCGCATTTTTATGCTCTAACTTAGCTTCAGGTATTTCTGGTGAAGTGATTCATGTCGACGGTGGTTATAGCATCGTTGCCATGGGCGAACTGGCTGAGTAAGCTTACTTTTTTATCCTTTACGGTGCGCTAAAGCGCACCGCTTTTTTATATCTTAAGAAGAAAAATATGTTTCAAGACAATCCCTTATTAGCGCAATTAAAGCAAAAAATCCAAGACAACAAACCTAAAGTTGAAGGCGTCGTTCGAGGTTCTGATAAATCCTACGGTTTCCTAGAATGTGAAAATAAAAAATCTTACTTTCTTCCCCCACCCGCTATGAAAAAAGTGATGCATGGGGATAAAATCCGTGCAGCCATTGAAAGCAGTGACGGTAAAGAACAAGCCGAGCCTTTAGAACTTATCGAACCTATGCTTTCTCGTTTTATTGCCAAAGTACGCTTTAATAAAGAAGGCAAATTACAACTTTTAGTCGATCATCCACAAATTAAACAAGTGATTGGGGCGAAAAAAGCCAAAAAACTTACCCAAGAATTACAAGCTGGCGATTGGGTGGTTGCACAATTAAAATCCCATCCATTACGCGATGATCGCTTCCTTTTCGCCGAAGTTACCGCCTTTATTTGCCACGAAGATGATGAGTTTGCACCTTGGTGGGTAACCTTAGCGAAACATGAACAATCTCGTTATCCAGTAGATGGCGCAGAAAGCTATCAAATGTTGGATACGCACGAACGTGCTGATTTAACCGCTTTACATTTTGTTACGATCGATAGCGAAACCACGCAAGATATGGACGATGCGTTATATCTTGAAGCACGTTACGATGAAAATGCTGTGCAAAATGGTTGGAAATTAGTGGTTGCTATCGCCGACCCAACGGCTTACATTGCCGAAGATAGCCATATTGAAAAATCCGCAAAACAACGTTGTTTTACCAACTATTTACCGGGTTTCAATATTCCAATGTTACCTCGTGAATTAGCCGATGACCTTTGCTCTTTAACGCCAAATGACACAAAAGCCGCCTTAGTTTGTACCATTAACACCAACTTAGAAGGCGAGGTTATGGGCGACGTTGAGTTTACCTCAGCCTACATTCAATCAAAAGCCAAACTCGCTTACGATAAAGTTTCCGATTATTTAGAAGGCAAGGACAATGCTTGGCAGGCTGAAGATGAAAAAACTCAAGAGCAAATTGATGCCTTGCACGCATTTACAAAAGCGCGCATTCAATGGCGCCAAACCCATTCCTTACTTTTTAAAGAAAGCGCAGATTTTGACTTTGAATTAGCTGAAAATGGCAAAGTATTAGCTATTCACGCAAGCTATCGTCGTATTGCGAATAAAATTGTTGAAGAAGCGATGATTTTAGCTAACAGCTGTGCGGCTATTTATTTGGCGAAAAATATTGGTTGTGGCATTTTTAACACTCATGTGGGTTTTGATAGCAAAAATTTACCTCTTGCTAAAAACTTTTTACTTGAACAATTAAGTAATGAGGAAAATCAAGCTGAATTAAGCCTGCGTTATAGCGAAGAAAATCTTGCCACTTTAGCCGGCTATTGCCAAATGCGACACGATTTAGAAAAAATCGATACGGATTATTTAGAAATGCGTTTACGTCGCTTCTTAACCTTCGCTGAGTTTAAAGCAGAACTTGCCCCGCACTTTGGTTTAGGTTTAAGCGGTTATGCCACTTGGACCTCGCCTATTCGTAAATATTCCGATATGGTCAACCATCGTTTAATTAAAGGCTTTTTAACGGGCAAACAAGAACAAAAAGCGCCAGAAGAAAGCGTGCTGATGCGTTTGCAAGAAGCCCGTCGCCAAAACCGCTTAGTTGAACGAGATATTGCAGATTGGCTGTATTGTCGTTATTTAGCGCAATACTTAGAACAAAAACCTGTTTTTGAGGCGGTCATTCAAGATATTATGCGTGGCGGTATGCGCGTACAATTAGTGGAAAATGGTGCAAGTATTTTTGTGCCGGCTTCAACCATCAGCACCAATCGCGACGATCTTGTCGTAAATTCGGATGAAATTGCTTTATACATTCAAGGTGAAAAAGCCTATAAAATTGGCGATAGCGTACAAATTCGTTTAACGGATGTGCGTGAAGATACACGCAGTTTAATTGGTGAATTAGCGCAATAATTTTTGCTCAAAAACTTAACTCGCGCCGAATTTTTTACTTCTCTTTTTCGGCGCGAATGCGTTTTTTCTTGGCAAATAATTTTTTGTTTTATGTAGCGCATTGCCAGTGAAAGGCGTAAAATTGACGCAATTTCCAAATTTTTTTAATTTAGTGAAAAGGTAAATATATGAGAAAAATTGCAGTTTTAACCAGTGGTGGCGACGCACCTGGTATGAATGCAGCCATTCGTGGGGTAGTGCGTTCAGCATTAAAAGCGGGCTTACAAGTTTATGGTATTTATGAAGGTTATTACGGCCTATACCATAACAAAATTAAACAATTCAACCGCTACAATGTCTCTGATATTATTAACCGTGGCGGAACAATGCTCGGTTCTGCTCGTTTCCCAGAATTTAAAGATGCGGAAGTTCGCGCACGCTGTGCTGAAATTTTACATTCTCACGATATTGACGCCTTAGTTGTTATCGGTGGTGACGGCTCTTACATGGGGGCAAAATTACTCACAGAAGAACACGGCGTACAATGTATTGGTATTCCAGGCACTATCGATAACGACGTAGCCGGAACAGATTACACCATCGGTTATCAAACGGCTTTAGAAACTGCCGTAGAAGCGGTCGATCGCCTACGCGATACCTCAAGCTCTCATCAACGTATTTCTATTTTAGAAATTATGGGTCGCCATTGTAGTGATTTAACCATCGCTGCGGGAATTGCAGGCGGGGCGGAATATATTGTTGCTTCTGAAGTTGAATTTAACCGAGAAGAATTGATCCGCGAAATTGAACGTTGCATTATTAAAGGCAAACGCCATGCGATTATCGTCATCACTGAAATGTTATGCGATGTCAATGAATTAGCGCGCGAAATTGAAGAACGTGTACACAAAGAAACACGAGCAACCGTTTTAGGTCATGTTCAACGCGGTGGCTCACCTTGTGCCTTTGACCGTATTTTAGGTTCTCGTATGGGAGCTTACGCCGTAGATTTATTGCTACAAGGCAAAGGCGGTTATTGCGTGGGAATTCAAAATGAAAAACTTGTTCACCACGATATTATTGATGCAATCAATAATATGCGCCGTGAATTTAAAGCCGGCTTATTAGCTTTAGCAAAACGCTTAGAATAATTCAGCCATAAAAGCTTAAAGAAAAGTTAAAAGACGTTGTTTAAAAGCAACGTCTTTTTTATTTTTTAATGGTGACTTTGATGATAAAGCGTCATAGCTTTAGGCATTAAGGCGCGTAAATTTTCAAAACGCTCTTCACTTGCAGGGTGCGTTGAAAAAAGCTGACTTACCGCATCATTTTTTCGCTCTAATTGTGCCATTTTTTGCCATAAAACTAAGGCTTCTTCAGGATTAAAGCCCGCTTTTGCCATGAGCATTAAACCCACGCTATCTGCTTGTGTTTCCGCTTTACGTGAATAAGGTTTGGTGATAACTAAATCTGAAATGGTGTTCACCGCTTGGCTACTGTCTACTCCTGTTTTGCGAACAATCACTTCTTTTAACACTCCCGTCGCAAGGCCGACACCAATACCTAAATTCATTTGAGCTTTGCCATGTTCTTTTAACGCATGCGCCATTTCGTGTCCCATTACGGTCGCAATTTGTGCATCATTTAATTTCAAGCGCTCAACCAATCCCGTATAAACCACCATTTTTCCACCCGGCATCGCCCAAGCGTTCAGCTCTTTTGAGCGAATGACATTCATGCTCCAATCAAACTTCACGCCCGTCTTATTTTCGGCGCGAGCATAAGGCAATAGGCGATTGAAAACCGCATGAATACGTTTGGCCGTGTGAGATGACGTATCAATTTTGCCTTGTGCTTTGGCTTTCTGCACGGTTTGCATATAGCTTTGCGCCGCTTGATGATTAACCGCAACGCTATTCATACACCCTGTTAAAAGCGTACTCATCAATAATAAAATCAGCCCTTTTTTTAACATTTTGCTTCTCTCTAAATAATAAAAAACCCGCAGGCAACGCATGCGGGTTTGCATAAAATATTGGATTATTTGTTTACGCGTGCGTAAGAATCTAAAATTTCTTTACGAGCCGCTTCAACATCGCCCCAACCATTCACTTTTACCCATTTTCCTTTTTCTAAAGCTTTGTAGCTTTCAAAGAAATGTTGGATTTGTGCTTTTAATAATGCTGGAACATCGTCAATATTTTGAATGTGATCATATTCTTTTGACACTTTTGAATGTGGTACTGCGATAATTTTCGCATCTGGACCACTTTCATCTGTCATATGTAAAACGCCCACTGGACGGCAACGAATAACAGAACCTGGCATTAATGGATATGGTGTCGTTACTAACACGTCAACTGGGTCGCCATCTTCAGAAAGCGTATGGTTTACATAACCGTAGTTTGCAGGATAAAACATTGTTGTCGCCATGAAACGGTCAACAAAAACAGCGCCTGTATCTTTATCTACTTCATATTTAATTGGATCGGCGTTTGCAGGGATTTCGATTACTGCATAAATATCATCGGGTAATGATTTACCTGCTGGCACATTTAATAAACTCATTTGTTATTTCCTCTTGGTTTATCGTAAAAAACGCTTAATTATAGCGTAATTTCCCTTTCTTTGTCGAGATTTACCCCTTGGCACTTTGGCCGATAAAAAGGGGAAAATTCTTTTTTTCGGTGCGAATGAGATTATTTTTCTTGCAACAAAGCAAGGCTATCCACTTCCCCTTGCGCACCAATAAAACGCACTTCTGGTGATAACGCTACTTTAAATTTTTCCATCACTTGAGCGTAAATATAGCGAGCTAAAGCCACAATATCCTCGCCTGTTGCTCTGCCCGGATTGATTAAAACCAAGGCTTGTTGGCTATGCACTTTTGCGTTACCTAAAGTGAAACCTTTTAAGCCACATTGATCAATTAACCAACCGGCCGCCAATTTTATTTCCCCATTTTCTTGTGGATAATGAGGTATTTGAGGATATCGTTTTTTTAACTCTGCAAAAGTTTGCGCACAAACAACAGGATTTTTAAAAAAACTTCCCGCGTTGCCCACAACTTGCGGATCCGGCAATTTATTTTGACGAATTTCACAAATTTTATAGAAAATCTGCGTTAATGTTTGTTCTTCTGGCGCTAATTTTTGTAGTTCACCATAACTGAGTTTGGCTTGCCATTTTTTCGCTAATTTCAAACCCACCGCAAGTACAATGTAATCATCTTTATACTCGTGTTTAAAAATACTTTCACGATAAGCAAACTGGCACTCTTTCGCACTTAAACGAAATTGTTCGGCATTTTTTAAATTGAATACTTCAACATAATCGCAAACATCTTTAAACTCTAGTCCATACGCGCCGATATTTTGTACTGGTGCGGAACCAACACAACCTGGAATTAACGCTAAATTTTCTAATCCGCCAATCTGATTTTCTACCGTCCATTGCACTAATTGATGCCAATTCTCGCCACCCATTATGTGTAAATAATGATAATCTTCATCTTCTTTATGCGTAAGACCTTTTAATTGATTGACGGCGACCGTACCTTGAAAATCTTCTAAAAATAACAAATTACTGCCACAACCAATAAATAAAAAAGGTTGCCCTTTTTCTTGAGCATTTTGATAGCTTGCTTGTAAGTCAGCTAATGATGTAATTTTATCAATACGTTGTGCAAAAACAGGCATCGAAAAAGTATGAAAAGTTTGTAAGTTTTGCATTTTTATCCTTCGTTATACTTTATTATTGAAAATAAGTTTAATCACCGTTCCATGGGTTTCCCCATTTTCAATACGGAGGGTTGCACCTAATCGTGTTGCACGTTCATGCATAATATTTAAACCATAATGTCCGATAGGTTCGACAATATCCCCCATACCAACACCATCATCGCAAACTAAAATCTCATATTCACCATTATCATTAATATGTGCAATCACATCGATATGTTTCGCTTTTGAATGTTTAATTGCATTTAAAATTGCTTCGCGAATAATTTGTAACACATGAATGAGTTGTTGCGGATCTAAACTTTGTGAAGGTAATCGGCAATCAACATTCATAAGAATATTCGTTCTTGGACGTAATGAATTCACAACCTCTTCTAACGTCGTTTTTAAGTTTGCTTCTTGAATCGTTAAACGGAAGGTAGAAAGTAATTCACGCAATTGTGTATAAGCTTCTATTAGTGCTTGTTCGAAATCCTCAACAATAACCATTGTTTTTGGTTCCGCTTGAGCGCTTTTTGCTAAGGATTTTTTAAGCAACGTTAATTGAATTTTTAAATAAGATAATACTTGCGCCAAACTATCATGTAATTCGCGAGCGATAATACTACGTTCTTCTAAAATCAATAAATATTGCTGTTGCTTTTGAATACGGTGGAAATATAAAGCGCGCGCTAACATTTGCACCACATTATGCATCGTACGTTGGTCGGAAATTGAAACCATAGATTGCCAATATAAAACCCCAAGATTCATATCATCAATAGACAAATCTGTATATTGTAATACTTGTTTTTCATCTTGTTCGCCTAAACTAATATTCCAATCATCAGTATTAAAGATTTCTAATTTTAAATAAGTTAAATTTTCATTATTAAAAACTTTTTGTAAAACGTTTTCTAAAATTTCAGGTGAAATATCTTTTGAATTAAAAATCTGTGAGCATTGATAAAGCATCGTTAAACTTCTATTTACTTTAGTCAGTTTATTTGTTTTATCATTCACATTTTGTTCTAAACGCATATATAAACGTTGTAATGTCGTCGTCATTTGCGAAAAAACAAAACCTAAGCGCCCAATTTCATTATTTTGATTGATATCTAAAGGCACATGTTCAAATTGACCAATTTGCACTTGTGTGCTGGCTAACATAATCTTTTCTAATGGTTTTATAATTTCTCGATGTAAAAATAAAATAAAATAAGAAACAATCGATATTATGACCGCCATAAAAAATAAAATAGAATAACAGATAATATTATTCTTTTTTTCAAAGTAGTTTTGTAGCATTTTAACGAAGTCATTTATCTCCGCTACATAATTAGGTAAATGTAAGCGATATTCTTCTAATTGGTTGTTACGCATATATTTTTGCATTGTTTGCCAATTTAAATACAACTTACCATATGTTGTTTTAATTTTTTTGGGTAAGCATATTTGTGTTTCTAAATCTTTCAGCGTTTCTGACGCTAGCGTATTCGTATGCAATAACATCGTATTATTCAAATTTTTCGGCGCGTATTCCATATCATAAAGCAAGCGATAAGCTTGTGTACGCATAGAGCCTGTTGTGTTAATCAACTCGGCGTCCGATTTATGACTTACGATCATTAAAATACTCACCCCAGTAATTAAACTGGCTAATAAAATAATAATGAGTAAATAAGTCCCGATTCTAACCGTAATAGAAGCTTTTTTTAGCATAATGACTTTAATCCTTTTTATTTTAATTAAGCGTGCATTTTAACAAAAAGCAGATGAAAAATAATAAGATTAAAGAAAAATAAGTTATATACTGAAAAATATAATAAGAATAAGTTTAAAGATAAGATTGAATTGGAAATCATATAAGGATGGCAGGGGCGGAGAGGCTCGAACTCCCAGCATTCGGTTTTGGAGACCGACGCTCTACCAATTGAACTACGCCCCTAAAAAGGTGGCGGAACGGACGGGATTCGAACCCGCGACCCCCTGCGTGACAGGCAGGTATT
>JAHHQY010000040.1 GCA_020026115.1 Actinobacillus sp.
TTTCAGCGGAATTTTGTAAACGTTCCACTTCGCTTAAAAGCGCCAAGGCATCACTAAATTGCTGAATAGTCGGCAGAGTTGTTAGCGCACAAAGTTGCTGTAAAAATGCAGGAAAATCCGCAATATCTTGCGCTAAAAGATGCATTAAAAGTTGTTGTAAATTTTGCTGGCGTAAACAACTTGGAATGCGCTGAATACAGATGCGCTGGGCATTTTGTGCTAAAAATTCAAAGCCTACTTGGCTGAAAAAAGCCTGCTGTTGTTGCCAGTTTTTTTGTAAATTTTCATCTAAACGCAAGGTTAAAGGAATTAACAACGGCGATTTAGTATGATTTTTTTGTTCTAAGGTTAGACGCAGATGCAAGTTTTGTAATTTCGCCACAGAAAGTAAAAAACATTGTTTATCTTGTTGTAATAACAAAGCATTTTCCAACAAGGTTAAGGCTTTTAATAAGCCTTTACTCTTGGTTTGTGGGAAAGTTTCAGCTTGGATTAAGCCTTGTGCTTTATGGCTTGCGGGCGTTTTCGGCAAACTTTCAAGCAGATTTTCACAAGAGGGTGAAATTAAAGCGCGATAAAGCTGTTGCTCTGTTTTAGAAGGCGCACTTTTCGCAGAAAAAGGACGCGCATTTTTATTCACTCGCGCCGAAAAATTCACGGGCGTTGTTTCTCGCAGGGTGATTTTTTCTTCCGCTTTCGCTTCTTTTTTTGTTTGAGTGGCGAAAATATTATCCCCCGCCGTAGTTCGATTAGGCCAAACAGGCGTAGGTTCGTGAATGGTGCGATGTTCTTCCGCCAACGGCAATTGGGCGCTTTCGTTTAAGGCATGACTGACCCCTTGAAAGAGAAAATCATGAATTAAGCGACTTTGATGAAAGCGTACTTCGTGCTTTGTTGGGTGAACGTTCACATCAACTTCCGTCGGGTCAAGTTCTAAAAATAGCACAAATTGCGGAATGCGATCTTCTTGCAAATAAGGGGCATAGGCTTGGCGCAAAGCGTGAGTGATCACTTTATCTTTGACCATGCGCCCATTAATGTAGCTGTATTGAATTTCATTTTGCCCGTGAGCGGTACGCGGATGAGCGACCCAGCCATGTAAATGCATAGAGGCGTGTTGCCAATCAATATGCACGGCTTCTTTAACAAAGTTTTCACCACAAATCGAAGCCAGACGTTTGAGTTTTTGCCGTTCATTTTGGGCAGAAGGATATTGACGTAAAATGCGCCCGTTATGGCTTAATTGGAAGTTAATGTTAGGTTTTGCTAAGGCAATACGGCGCACAACTTCATCAATATGGCTAAATTCGGTTTTTTCGGTGCGTAAAAATTTACGTCGAGCAGGCGTATTAAAAAATAAATTCGCCACTTCTAAAGTCGTACCAACAGGGTGGGAAGCAGGCTGAAGAGTGGTTTCCATATCTCGCCCTTGCGCATAAACTTGCCAAGCCTCGTTTTGTTCTTGCGTTCGTGAAGTTAGGGTTAAACGCGAAACAGAGCTAATACTCGCTAACGCTTCACCGCGAAAACCTAAACTTAAAATGTTTTCTAAATCTTCTAAACAGTGAATTTTACTGGTGGCGTGACGTGTGAGAGCAAGAGCTAATTCATTTTTAGCAATACCGATGCCATTATCACGAATACGAATTAAGCCTGCGCCCCCTTTTTCAATATCAATGTTGATTTGCGTTGCGCCTGCATCAAGACTATTTTCCACTAATTCTTTCACCACAGAAGAAGGGCGTTCAACCACTTCTCCCGCGGCGATTTGGTTCGCTAATTGCGGGGAGAGGATTTTAATACTCATAAATTCTCCTTATTGCAAACGTAAGGATTGACCCTCGAAAATTGTGCCGTTTTTCGTGCTAGGGTTGAGTTCCTTTAACGCCAACAATGAAAGGTTAAATTGACGTGCAATACTAAAAAGCGTATCGCCTTTTTGAACTTTATAAATTTTAGGTAGAGGCGAATTTTTCGGTGCGTCTTGTAAAAAAGGTTTGAATTCTAAAACCGCAAAAGGGTCACCTTGCGCTTTTGTTGGCAAAGGTGTCGGTGTTTTTTCAAGGGTTTCATAGCGAGGAATATTCAGTTTTTGCCCAACTAATAAGGTTGAGCGTTTTAAGCGATTAAATTTTTGTAAATCGCTGACGGAAATTTTAAATTTACGCGCAATTAAAGAGAGATTTTCCCCACGTTTCACTTGATAGCGAATGCCACTATCGACCAGTTGTTTGCTAGCTGGCGTAGGGGCGGATTTCGCTTTCATCGCTAATTGTTGTTGGCGATATTGCACTAAACTTTTATAAATCACTTGCGCTAATTTTTTGCGATAACTTAAGCTATTGAGCTGTTTTTCTTCGATATGATTAGAAAGAAAGCCTGTTTCCACTAAAATAGAAGGAATATCTGGCGAACGTAAAACGCCAAGGCTGGCATTTTGTGGGACATTTCGGCTGAGTTGAGTGATTTTTTTAAAGTTTTTTAGCACCAACTCGCCAATTTCATAACCAACGCGTTGGCTATGGCTAAATTGTAAATCTAAAACGGTTTTATTAAGGTATTTTTCGTTATGAGATGCTAATACGGAGCCTGCGCCACCGAGTAATTCAGAGCGTTTTTCATGATCTTCTAACCAACGACCCATTTCACTATTCGCTCTTTTGGTAGAGAGTACCCACACAGAAGCACCGCGTGCGTGAACATTTTTAGCACTATCTGCGTGAATGGAAATTAAATAGTTGGCTTTCGCTTTACGGGCGATTTCAGAACGTTGCGGTACAGGAATATAATAGTCGCCTTTTCGTGTTAACACAGCACGAAAATTTGGGTCTTTATCCAATAACTTTTTTAATTCTTGAGCCACAGAAAGTGTTACATTTTTTTCATATAAACGAAGGCGATGCCCAATAGCACCAGGGTCTTTTCCCCCATGACCTGGGTCAATTGCAATCGTCCAAATATCCTGCGCAAGAACCGTGCTAGATAAAAAGAAGAAAAAAAGAAAACAAAAACGTCGCATTAATGATGTCCTAATGCAGATAAAATTTGGCGACCTGTATCACTTAGAGCTTGACAGTTAATTGCTCGGCCTTCTTCGCGATACTGTAAATTAAGAATTAAATCCGCAGGAGGTAAAAAGCCTTCACCTTGTTGCGCCCATTCAATAAGACATAAGGTATTCGCGTTAAAATAGTCCCGAATGCCCATAAATTCGAGTTCTTCGGGATCTGCTAAGCGGTATAAATCAAAATGATAAACGAAAAGTTCTGCTAAATCATATTCTTCCACCAAAGTATAAGTAGGGCTTTTTACTCGCCCTTCATAGCCGAGGCTTTGAATCATCGCACGACTTAAGCAGGTTTTACCCGCACCAAGGTCACCATTTAAATAAATGACCACACCTTGTTGGCGAGGTGTGGCTAAAATTGCTTGCATTAAATTCGCGCCCCATTGGCAAAGGGCGCGTTCATTTGGCAAATAAATTTCATTTAGCATTGCATAAATCCATTAAACAAGAGTAATGCGTGCAAATTTACGTTTACCCACTTGGTAAACAGCCGTGCCTTTTTCTAAGGCTTCTTTGGCTTGAGCAAGTTCGACTTTTTCACCATCAATTTTGACCGCGCCTTGTTTTAGCATACGGTTAGCATCTGAAGTAGAAGCAACTAAACCGGCTTCTTTTAAAAGATTCGCTAATGGTAAATCGCTTGCAAAAGTAAATTCGGGCATTTCGTCAGGCATAGCACCTTTTTGGAAACGGTTGATGAAAGCCTGTTCTGCGGCATCAGCAGAAGCTTCATCGTGGAAGCGAGCAATAATTTCTTTTGCAAGTAAAATTTTAATGTCTCGCGGATTACGACCATTTGCCACATCGTCTTTAAATTGAGCAATTTCGCTTAATGGACGGAAAGAAAGTAAGTTGTACCAATCCCACATTAATTCATCAGAAATTGACATAACTTTACCAAACATTTCATCGGCAGGTTCATCAACACCGATGTAGTTGCCTAAAGATTTAGACATTTTTTTCTCACCGTCTAAACCCACTAATAAAGGCAAGGTCATCGCAACTTGTGGTTTTTGGCCAGCGGATTTTTGTAATTCGCGTCCCATTAGTAAGTTGAAAGTTTGGTCAGTACCGCCTAATTCAACGTCCGCTTCTAAAGCAACAGAGTCTTGGCCTTGAAGTAAAGGATAGATAAATTCGTGAATGGCAATAGATTGATTATTAGCAAAACGTTTTTTGAAATCATCACGTTCTAACATACGCGCTACGGTGTAGTTAGAGGCAAGGCGAATCATACCCACTGTCCCTAATTCATTTAACCAACTGGAATTGAAAACCACTTGAGTTTTTGCTGGGTCTAAAATTTTGAAAATTTGTTCTTTATAGGTTTCAGCATTTTTTAATACGTCTTCACGAGAAAGTGGGGGACGCGTCGCATTTTTTCCTGAAGGATCACCAACGGTTGCGGTAAAGTCACCGATTAAGAAATACACATCATGACCAAAATTTTGGAATTGGCGTAATTTATTTAATACAACAGTATGACCTAAGTGAATATCAGGTGCTGTGGGATCGGCCCCTAATTTAACGCGCAAAGGGCGCTTTTCTTTGAGTTTTTCAATTAAATCATTTTCAGAGTAAATTTGGTCTGTACCACGTTTAAGTTCTGCAAGAATTGTCTGAATGTCGCTCATTTATAAGTCCTTTATTATTATTTGACGTAAGTTTTAGCATTATAAAGATGAAGATTAAAAATAAAAGCGTTTTATGTATGAAAGGTAAAAAAAGCCCAAAAAAAAGCGCCTTATTGGTGGGGGAGGCGCATAAAATGTTGGAGTGATTACTTATTTATTGTTGAGAGTGGCGACATAATAATAATTCGCATTTACATTGTCAAGAGAAAATAGGAATTATTCTCAAAATAAATTAAATTATTTTTTCTTTTTACAAATCAAAACAAGGCACGGCATGGGTTAATTGCATCGCAACAGGTATTTGATTTTCTAGCGTAAATTTGCACGCATAAGCATAAACTTCCACGCCTTCTTTAATGGCTTGATGTAAAAGTTTTGCATAAGCAGGATCAATATTTTTCGCCACGGTAAAACGATCAAAGCCAGCATGCAGACCAGCAAAGAAAATAACCGCCCGTTTGCCTTGAGCTTTCATATGCATTAATTCGCGTAAATGTTTTTGTCCGCGCGTTGTCACGGCATCAGGGAAAAAGCCCACAGTACCTTTAACCAAAGTAATGGATTTCACTTCGACATAACAATCGGGTAAATTTTCGCCCGTTAATAAAATATCAATTCGGCTATTTTCTTCGCCATATTTTACTTCTGTTTGCAAATTGTCATAGGCGCTTAATTCGGGAATAAGTTTATTTTCTAAAGCTTCTACGGCTAATAAATTGGAACGATGTGTATTGATGCAGGCTAAAACTTGGTTTGGCAGTTCGGTTAATTCCCAAGAGCAAGGATATTTGCGAGTTTTGCTCTGAGAGTTTGAATACCAAATGCGATCACCTTTTTCACCACAACCGGTCATTTTGCCTGTGTTAGCGCAATGTAGAGTGATTTCTTCGCCATTGGGTAAAGAGACATCGGTTAAAAAGCGTTTATAGCGACGAAGTAATGTTGCAGGTTGTAAAGGGGGAAATTGCATAGGCCGTCCTTGTGAATTAAAAAAGGGGAGTATAAGCAAGAAAGAATGGGAAAAAAAGCAAAAAATAATCACAAGAGAAATTATTTATTTTGTGAAAATATAAATTGCTTTATACTTTGTTTTTTTGGAAATTTTAAGGAAAAGTTGATGAAAACATTAATTTTATATTTAAGCCAAGACGGGCAAACGCAAAAAATCGCTGTGCAATTAGCGCAAGAAATTGGTGATTGTGAGCTGGTAAAATTAACCGATTTTAAAGGAAATTTAGCCGATTATGAGCAAATTATTATAGGTTCGCCAGTGCGTTATGGTCGCTTTAAAGCCTGTTTATATCAATTTATTGCTCAACATCAAGCACAGCTAAAACAGAAAAAAACAGGCTTTTTTGGCGTAAATTTAACCGCGCGTAAAAAAGAAAAAAGTACGCCAGAAACAAATAGTTATGTGCGAAAAATGCTACAAAAAAATGAAAAAATTTGGCAACCGACCCATTGCGCGGTATTCGCTGGTGCTTTGCGTTATCCTCATTATCATTTTATGGATCGCCAAATTATTCGTTTTATTATGTTTTTAACGGGTGGTGTGACAGATACCACTCAAGAAATAGAATATACCGATTGGCAAAAAGTCACAGAATTTGCGCAAAAATTTCAGTAAAAAGTCCTTTCGCGCCGAAAAAAAGTAAAAAGTTTTTGCATTAGGAAAAAAAATCCCTATAATACGCCACTCAAAACACAGGTTTTGAAGAATATTGAGAAACCGCTGGGTCGCCTGCGGTTTTGTTTTTTTAATTTTTTTATTAAGAGTAGCAAAAAATGGCATTTACATTTGAAGCAAAAGTACGTACTGCGCAAGGTAAGGGTGCGAGCCGCCGCCTGCGTCATAACGGTGAAATCCCTGCAATCATCTACGGTGGTGAAGAAGAAGCAATTTCTATCACATTAAACCACGATGACTTAAACAACGCACAAATCCACGACAACTTCTACAGCGAAGTTATCACTTTAGTGGTTGAAGGCAAAGAAGTACCAGTTAAAGTACAAGCAATGCAACGTCACCCATTCAAACCAAAACTAGTTCACATTGACTTTAAACGTGCTTAATTTGAACAAAGACACTTTGGTTTAAACAAAAAGCGCTTTCAGTAATTGGAAGCGCTTTTTTCGTATATAAACACAATTTAAAACGCCTAAAATTAAGAAACAAAATTTGCCGAAAGCAAGACAAATCAAGTAGAATGTGGCGTTTTATTTTTACCTTAATATAAGTCAGTTAGATTATGAAATTTATTGTTAAACTCTTCCCAGAAATTATGATTAAAAGCGATAGCGTTAAAAAACGTTTCGTGAAAATCCTTACCTCAAATATCCGTAATACCTTAAATAAATATGATGAAACTGTCGCCGTTGTGCGTCATTGGGATTACATCGAAGTGCGCTCTAAAATTGCTGAAAATGCAACGATGTTAGAAGAATTATTAGCGCGTATTCCAGGTATTCACCATATTTTAGTGGTAGAAGAAGTGCAAGTTGAAAGTTTGCACGATATTTTTGAACAAACCTTAGCGCAAATCGGTTCAACTTTAGAAAATAAAACATTCTGCGTGCGTGCGAAACGTAAAGGCAAACATTCTTTTACTTCCATTGATATTGAACGTTATGTTGGTGGCGGTTTAAATCAACAAATTGAAAGCGCTAAAGTACAGCTTAAAAATCCTGAAGTGACGGTACGTTTAGAAGTTGAAGACGACAAAATGTTGTTTGTAAAAGCGCGCGTAGAAGGTTTAGGCGGTTATCCAATCGGCACTCAAGAAGATGTTCTTTCCCTTATTTCGGGCGGTTTTGACTCGGGCGTTTCAAGCTATATGTTAATTCGTCGTGGTTCGCGTGTGCATTACTGTTTCTTCAATTTAGGCGGAAGCGCGCATGAAATTGGCGTGAAACAAATGGCTTATCACTTATGGCAACGTTATTCCCTTTCACACAAAGTGCGTTTTATTGCCATTCCATTTGATGGCGTAGTGGGCGAAATTTTAGAAAATGTCGAAAACGGCCAAATGGGCGTTATTTTAAAACGTATGATGGTACGCGCGGCAAGTAAAGTTGCGGAAAAATTTGGTATTCAAGCCATCGTTACAGGCGAAGCTTTAGGTCAGGTTTCAAGCCAAACCTTAACCAATTTACGTTTAATTGACGAAGCCAGTGAAAGTTTAGTTTTACGTCCGTTAATTACTCATGATAAAGAACAAATTATCGCTATGGCGAAAGAAATTGGCACTGACGATATTGCGAAATCTATGCCTGAGTTTTGTGGGGTGATTTCCAAAAATCCAACCGTTAAAGCGGTACGTTCTAAAATTGAAAAAGAAGAACAAAACTTTGATTTTGCTGTCTTAGAAAATGCCGTTGAAAATGCGGAAATTTTAGATATTCGCCAAATTGCCACACAAACAGAAGCGGAAGTGCAAGATGTTGAGTCGGTACAAACCTTAGGCGAAAATGATGTAATTTTAGATATTCGTTCAAATGAAGAAGTTGATGAAAAACCATTAGAAATGGGCAATATTCGCGTTATTCATTTGCCGTTTTATAAAGTAGGAAGTCAGTTTGCTAGCCTAGATCAAAGTAAAACTTACATTTTATATTGTGAACGTGGTGTCATGAGCAAATTACAAGCCTTATATTTGAAAGATCAAGGCTTTAATAATGTAAGAGTTTTTCATCAAGATAAGTAATGAAAAATAACTCGCGCCGAAAAAAGGTATGTTAATTAAAGTCGCTAATAAAAAGGAAAATTTATGTCTGAAAGCAAAAAGCGTAATGCTTTATATCCAATTTTAGTCTTTTTTGTTTTAGATTTAAGTATCTTAATGGCAAGTCGACTTGGTTTAAGTTTATGGCAAGCAGAACGTATTAGTGCGGAAAATGCTTGGCAAGCCCTTTTTTTACAAGGGCTACGCATTGATATTTCAACCTTATGTTGGTTGATGGCTTTGCCTATTGTGTTAACTTTTTTCTGCGCGGGAAATTACAGTTTTGGCCGTTTTATACAAGGCTTTATCCGCTTGTATTTAGTTGCAAGTAGTTTATTTATTGCCTTTATGGAACTTGCAACGCCAGCATTTATCAACACCTATGATTTTCGCCCAAATCGTTTATTTGTCGAATATCTTAATTCCCCTAAAGAAGTGTTTTCTATGCTGGCCACAGGGCATACCTTAGCCTTTATTTGCACGCCTTTCTTCACCGCTTTATTAGCTTGGGGCTTGTGGAAATTAGCGAAAAAAGTGTCGCAAAATTTAACCTATCCCCGTTGGTATTTACGTCCGCTTTTATTTTTACTTGTGGGTGGCTTAACTTTTCTTGGCGCACGCTCGAGTTTACAACATCGCGCCATAAACCCAGCGATGGTGGCATTTTCCTCTGATGCTTTAATTAACTCTTTAGTCCTTAATTCAAGCTATTCTTTAGGTTTTGCTTTAGACCAAATGCGCAGTGAAGCAAACGCCTCAGCGCTTTATGGCAAAATGAGTACAGAAGAAATGTTGGCGACTTTAAAACAAGCGCGTGGCCGTGCAGAAAGTGATTATATTTCCGCAAAATATCCTACTTGGACCGAAAATTTGCCAAGTTATCAAGGTAAACCTAAAAATTTAGTCATTATTTTAGAAGAAAGTTTGGGCGCACAATTTATTGGTGCTTTAGGCGACAAACGAGGACTTTCCCCTAATTTAGACGCTTTAGCCAAACAAGGTTGGTGGTTTGAAAATTTATATGCAACGGGAACGCGTTCTGTGCGCGGTATCGAAGCTGTCATTACGGGTTTTACGCCAACGCCTGCGCGTAGTGTTGTGAAATTACCGATGAGTCAGCATAATTTCTTCACCATTGCGAAATTATTAAAAGATCAAGGTTATGACACGTCCTTTATTTATGGTGGCGAAAAACATTTTGATAATATGGCCAGCTTTTTCTATGGAAATGGTTTTGACAAAATTATTGATGAAAATGATTATGCAAATCCAGAATTTAAAGGCACATGGGGCGTCAGTGATGAAGATTTATTTAAACGCGCTAATGCCACATTTAGCCAATTAGAAGAAAAAGGAAAACCTTTCTTTAGTTTGGTGTTTACTTCCAGTAATCACGATCCATTTGAATTTCCTGATGGAAAAATTCAATTATTTGATAAAGAAAAAGCCACGCGGAATAACGCAGCCAAATATGCAGATTATGCGGTGGGCGAATTTTTCAAAATGGCACAAAAAGCGAACTATTGGCATGATACCGTGTTTTTAGTGATTGCTGACCATGACTCTCGCGTAAGTGGCGCAAGTTTAGTGCCGATTCAACACTTTCATATTCCTGCTTTAATTTTAGGGGAAGGCATTGCGCCGAGAGTAGATAAACGCCTAGTAAGTCAAATGGATATGCCAACAACATTACTTTCTTTAATTGGGGTAAAAGGGCAGTATCCGATGTTAGGTTATGATTTAACGCAAGAAAATGACCCAAACCGCACCTTAATGCAGTTTGATAAAACTTTAGCGTATCGCAAAGGAAATAAAGTGGCGATTTTGCAACCTAAAGTGAGTGGCGCGCAAGGTTTTGAATATGATGAAAAAACGCATCGCTTAATTCCAGCGGACATTCCAGCGCAAATGGCTAAAGAAGCCTTAGCCTATGCCTTGTGGGGAAGTTATGCTTATCGTCAGCATTTATATCCTTCCAGTTTAGAGAATCCGCAAAATAAATAAAAACAGAAACACTCGTAGCGAAAAGTCCAAAATTCGGTGCGAGTGTTTTTTTTAGGGTAAAAAAAACCAGCCCGAAGGCTGGTAGGAAAGTAGTTTAGCTATTTATTTTATAGTAACTAGTTATAATGATTAGGAACTTTATGAATACCAAGACGCTTACGCATTACTTGATGGGGCGGATTATACTTTAAGGGCTTAGGCTTGCAAGTTTAAAATTATGCTTTTTTGATTTATATCAGAAAAAATAAGTATTTCTTTTTTAGGGTGAAAATATGTGAACTCGATCACAGTTTTAAAAGCAGAAGTTGTTAAAATGCTTGAACTTTTTTAAGTGTTTGATGAAGTTATCTTACGAGGATTTTATTATGAAAAAAAATTTCAAACTTATTGCTTTAGCGGTTGCATTTGGTGCAGCAGTTTCAACAACAGCAAATGCTAAACCAAATGTTCCTTACACTCACGAAGGTTTCTATACAAATGCACCAACACAAGTTGCCGTGCATTTTGTTTCTTTAAAAGATATTGAAGATAGCTTAAAAGGCAAACCACCTATGACCGTAAGTTTCGATATTGATGATACGGTTTTATTCTCAAGTAACTATTTCCACTATGGTTTTACTTACGGTAAAGAATTAGGTTGGGGTAATACACCACGCGAAGTGTTAGATTCTCAAAAATATTGGGACTACTTAGCAGAAACTGGTGACGAAATGTCAATTCCAAAAGATTCTGCGAAAAAAATCATTGAAATGCACTTAAAACGTGGCGATAAAATTGTGTTCATCACAGGTCGTACAAAACACAGCGGTGCTGAAAATGGTACAGTAACCAAAACATCTAAAGTATTACAAAAAGACTTCAATATGCCTTATGCGCCTGTAATTTGGTACACTGCGACAAAACCAATGGGTGATTTCAAATTCGATAAAGCATACTACATCAACAAAGTAGGTTCACAATTACACTACGGTGACTCTGATGACGATATCTTATCTGCACGCGAAGCAGGTATCCGCGGTATCCGTGTACAACGTTCTTATTCCTCAACTAACCGTCAAAAATTAAATGGTGGTTACGGTGAAGAAGTGTTAATCAACTCTGCTTGGTAATCTTACAAACATAAAAAGGCACTGAAAAGTGCCTTTTTTTTGCTTAAAATTCCATTTTTCGGTGCGAAAAGTTTTTCATACAAGCAAGCGGAAAATAAACATTTAATGCACATAAGTCCTATTTTATCAATAGGTCAGACCACCTAAAAAACCATTGTTTATCAATAGGTTACGAAATGCAAAAAAAAAAAACAGGTTGATAAAGATCAATAAAATACTTAAAATGCGACGCTTTTAACTCTTGTGAGCTAAAGACAATGAGGTAGATTATGCACACGAAACGTTTTTATCAAATTGTAAGCACTTCTTTGTTTGCTTTAACCTTAACAGGGTGTTTTTCTATTCATACAGCAGGTG
>JAHHQY010000041.1 GCA_020026115.1 Actinobacillus sp.
AAACCGGCGAGGGTTTGTAGCCCTCCGTGAGTTCGAATCTCACTTCCTCCGCCATCAAATTTAGAAAAGCCGTCTTTAAGACGGCTTTTTGCGTATATCCCTTTTCATTTTTTATTTGGTGAATAAAAAAGTGATTTTTCCCCCTTTCTTTTGTAAGATACCTTGAAATTTAAGATTTATCCTTTATCTTGAATGCTGTTTTATAAACGTTACTGAGAAATAAAATGACAAAAATTCAAACTGAAAGAAGATTACCTTTGCTTGCGTTACGCGATGTGTTGGTCTTTCCTAACATGGTATTGCCACTTTTTGTTGGGCGAGCAAAATCCAAAAAAGCCCTTGATTTAGCATTACAAACTTCAGAAAAACCTGCCGAAATTTTCCTTGTTGCACAACGTAATTCGGAGATAGATGACCCGAAAGCACGTGATTTATATCCAGTAGGTGTCATAGCAAAAATTATTCAACATTTAGAAATGCCAGATGGTGCGATAAAAGTCCTCGTGGAAGGAACGCAACGCGCTAAAATGCAACATTTTCAAGATAAAGCAGGCTACTTAACGGCTGAAGCTCTACCATTAGAGGATGAAAATGAGGAAGATCAAGAGTTACCTATTTTACGAGAGCTGATTTTACGTGAATATAAAGAGTATGCGGAGTTAAATAAAAAAGTCCCAGCGGATTTGCCGATGATGTTAGAAACCGTCGTAGAATCAAGCCGTTTTGTCGATACTTTATCAGCTCACTTACCAATTGATTTAGAACGTAAACAAAAACTTTTAAATGAAGTGAATGTGTTGGAACGTTTAAAATTGATTTTAAGTTTTATGTTGTTTGAAAAAGATATTTTAGCCGTTGAAAAACGCTTGCAAAAAGAAGTCAAACAGCAAATTGAAAAAAATCAGCGTAATTATTATTTAAACGAACAAATTAAAGCCTTACAAAAAGAATTAGGCAACGATAGCGAAAACGGCTTTAATCCTGCTGAAGAAATTGAGCAATTACAAAAAAAAGTGAAAGCTGCCAAAATGCCAGCGGAAGCGCGCAATAAAACCTTAGCAGAAGTACAAAAATTAAAAATGATGCAACCGATGTCACCAGAAGCGACGGTTATTCGTACTTATGTGGATTGGATGTTGCAAATGCCATGGCATAAAACCAGCAAAGTTAAGAAAGACTTAGAAGAAGCCCAAAGAACCCTTGATAACGATCATTATGGTTTAGATCGTGTGAAAGAACGCATTTTAGAATATTTAGCGGTACAAGCACGATTAAACAAAATTAAAGGGCCAATTTTATGTTTAGTTGGGCCACCAGGGGTGGGGAAAACCTCTTTAGGTCAATCTATTGCTAATGCAACAGGCCGAAAATATGTGCGTATGGCTTTAGGTGGCGTGCGTGATGAAGCAGAAATTCGTGGTCATCGTAAAACCTATATTGGTGCTTTACCGGGTAAATTAATGCAAAAAATGGCAAAAGTAGGGGTTAAAAATCCATTATTTTTGCTAGATGAAATTGATAAAATGTCTTCTGATATGCGAGGCGATCCGGCTTCAGCGTTACTCGAAGTCCTTGACCCAGAACAAAATGCCAAATTTAATGATCACTATCTTGAAATTGATTACGATCTTTCTGATGTCATGTTTGTGGCAACGTCAAATTCAATGAATATTCCAGGACCTTTATTAGATCGTATGGAAGTCATTCGTCTTGCCGGTTATACGGAAGATGAAAAATTGAATATTGCTAAACGTCATCTATTGCAAAAGCAAATAGAATGTAATGGACTTAAACATAAAGAATTAAGCGTGCAAGATGACGCTTTATTAGACATTGTCCGTTATTACACACGTGAGGCAGGGGTTCGTGGTTTAGAAAGAGAAATTGCGAAAATTTGCCGTAAAGCGGTCAAAACCTTGCTAACGAATAAAAACCAAAAAAATATTATCGTCAATAGCGAAAATTTACATGAGTTTTTAGGTGTAAAACGTTTTGAGTTTGGTCGAGCTGAGAGTAAAAACCGTATTGGGGAAGTGACAGGCTTAGCTTGGACAGAAGTTGGTGGTGATTTATTAACCATCGAAACGGCCTCAGTTCTCGGTAAAGGTAAACTGGCTTTTACAGGCTCTTTAGGCGATGTGATGAAAGAGTCTATTCAAGCTGCGATGACCGTTGTACGTTCTCGAGCAGAAACCTTAGGTATTGCGCCAGATTTTTATGAAAAACGCGATATGCATATTCATGTGCCAGATGGTGCCACACCAAAAGATGGCCCAAGCGCAGGGATTGCTATGTGTACAGCCTTAGTTTCTTGTTTAACAGGAAATCCGGTTAAAGCCGATGTGGCGATGACAGGGGAAATTAGTTTACGCGGAAAAGTGTTGCCGATTGGTGGTTTAAAAGAAAAACTGTTGGCGGCATTACGAGGCGGGATTAAAACCGTATTGATACCAAAAGATAATGTTAAGGATTTGGAAGAAATTCCTGAAAATGCGAAAAGTCAGCTTAATATTCATCCTGTGGAAACCATTGATGAAGTGTTAAGTTTAGCTTTAGAAAATCCGCCTTTGGGTATTGAGTTTGTGGATGTCGCACCAATTAAAAAGGTGAGTCCTGCAAAAAGTGTGAAAATAACGGAAACTTCTCACGTAATTTAATAAAAAAAATCACTCGCGCCGAAAAAATGAATCCCATTTTTCGGCGCGTTTTTTTTTGTAACTTCTTATTATTATTTATTTTTTATTGCGAGGCTTTATTTATGGATATTACAGTTGACCGCGTTTTGGCTTTAATCCGCAAAGAGGGGCTTTCTTAACGCCTTAGCGGTGGAAGATAATGCGCTCGCCCCAGACTTGACCACTGGCGATCTCATTGTGTTTAATCGCGACGATTGCGCTGTGGTCGATGGTGCGATTTTTGTCGTGTGGCTGAATAAAAGAATTTTTATCCGAAAAGTATTTAAAAGCATTGACGGGATTTCGCTAAAAAGCGAGTCAAAAAAAATTGAAGACATTCATGTGCCAGATGAAATGCTAGAAGATGGCACCTGTCAAATCGCAGGGCGCGTTGTATGGCGCGGAGGAAGTTGTTAAAGATATGACCAAAGAAAAAGAACCTTAAAGCGATACTACCACTTTTAAGGTTCTTTTTAAGGTTCTTTTTGCTTGCGCTGTACTGATTTTTGTTGCGTTCTTGTGCAGTTCAAAAAATAGTCTTTTTTGAGTTTATTTATTGAATTTAAAGGATTTTTGACGCTTTTTGAAGTGCTTTGATTGGTATTGTTTTTTGAGATTGGTGGAGCTGGGGGGAGTTGAACCCCCGTCCGAAATTCCTCTACTGTCAGTACTACATGTTTAGTCAATTTTTGATTTCACTTAAACACTGCGAATTGACACGCGATATTTAAGCTAGCTTGATTTAATTTAATGCTTCGATCCGCAAGCGGAGGCGTCCACACGATCTCGTTTGATTTGACTCCTCTTGATCCCCGTCTTACGAGCGGAAGCTAGGGAGAGAAGGCTATGAGCAGGTTATTAAGCTGCTAAAGCGAATTGTTCGTCGTTTGCGACTATTATTTTGCGGTTTGTTTACGAGGCCTACCGCACCTCGACATGCACTTCGAGCTTCGCTAATTCCGTCGAATCCAAAATCAGCCCCTAAAGTATTTTGCGGATTATAACAAAAAATAAAAGAGAAGAAAGAAATTTTTTATAAAAAAGGGGAATTTTTAAGTATTTCATTGTCTAATAAAAATATTTTTATAAACTGCTTGAAAGATATTTAAATATGCATATATTTGCGCAAAAGAACTAGTCCTTTATGGGTAGTGATAATTAAAATGACTGAGGAGATAAAATTATGTACATCAATAAAGATTTAGAAAAATGGCGAGTATTTATCGAGCTACTTAATACGGCAGGTAAAGCAGGTAAAACGGAAGAATTGCTAACGCTTTTATTAACGCCAGATGAACGTGATACTGTCGTGTTACGTTTGCAAATTGTCGCGCAATTATTAGAAAAAAGCGCGCCTCAACGAGAAATTCAACAAAATTTACAAACAAGCGCAGCGACCATTACTCGCGGGTCAAATATGCTTAAAAGTATGTCACCTGAATTTTTAGAATGGTTGGATAAAATTTTACAAAAAAAAATGAAAACAAAATAAAACGATTCGCGCCGAAAATTTGATGGAGGTTTTCGGCGTTTTTTTTGATAAAAAGAAGAGCAAAGAAAAAGAGCAAGAAAACTTGCCCTTTTTTTTGTTTTATTTGCGTACCTTAAATTTTAACAAACGGTTTGCGTTTAAAACGACGGTTGTGGAAGACATCGCCATGGCTGCAGCACCCCACATTGGGTTGATTAAAATGCCCCAAAATGGATAAAGCGCACCGGCAGCTAAAGGAATACAAATAAGGTTATAAATAAAAGCGCCAAAGAGGTTTTGTTTAATATTGCCTAAAATCCCTTTAGAGAGCATTAGAGCGTCAGCGACGGTGTTTATACTTGGATTCATGAGCGTTAATTCGGCCGTTTCAATCGCTACATCACTACCACCGCTCATAGCAATACTCACATCAGCTAAGGCGAGTGCGGGCGCATCATTGATGCCGTCACCAACCATCACCACTTTACGTCCCGCTTTTTGTAAATTTTCTACTGCACGAATTTTCCCTTCAGGTAAAACTTCGGCAATGACATCATCAATCCCCACTTCTTGCGCAAGGTATTGTGCGCTTTTTTCTTGATCGCCTGTTAACATAACCAAATGATAGCCGAGAGCTTTTAAACGAGCGATAGCGTCTTTGGTATCGTTGCGAAGCGGGTCAGTCAGCACAAAAAGACTGGCTAATTGGTCATTAACAGCAAAGAAAATCACCGTAGCGCCATGTTGGCTTTCTTGCTCAAACAATGCCATAGCAGGGCTTACATCAACACCGCGATGTTGCATAAAATTAAGACTGCCTAAAGCAAGTTTTTGTTCTTTTACCGTACCCGTAACCCCTAAACCTTGTAGGGTTTTAAAATCCGTTAACGGGGAAAGAGACAGGCTATTTTCTTTTGCTCGCGCCATAATCGCTTTAGCTAAGGGATGACTTGCCCCTTGTTCTAAGCTTCCAGCAAGATGTAAAACATCGTATTCCATAAAGTGATTAAAGCAATGCAAGCGACTAATTTTAGGTTGAGCTTGAGTTAAAGTGCCGGTTTTATCAAAAACTAACGTATCGGCATCAGCTGCGCGTTGTAAGGCATCGGCATTGCGCACTAAAATACCTAATTCTGCGGCACGACCAACGCCAGCAATAATCGACATCGGCGTAGCTAAACCAAGCGCGCAAGGGCAGGCGATAATTAAGACCGTGGTGAAAATAATTAAGGCGTAAGAAATATGTGGTTCAGGGCCGATAAAATACCAAATTATGCCAGCCAAGAGCGCAATACCCATAACCATAGGGACAAAAATGCGAGCAATTTTATCTGCTAATTGACCAATAGGCGGTTTACTGCTTTGCGCTTGGCGCACTAATTTAATGATATGTGCTAAACGTGTATTTTTACCAACTTGTTCTGCACGGAAAAGTAAAGAACCATCGGTTAATATTGTTCCTGCGCTGATTTTTGATCCGACTTGTTTTTCTACGGCAAGTGGTTCGCCGGTTAGCATACTTTCATCTAACCAACCTGAACCTTGAACAAGCTCGCCATCAACAGGTACACGATCGCCCGTTTGTAAGCGCAAAATCATTCCCGTTTTCACTTCAGCTAAAGGGATTTCTTTTTCGCCTTCTTCCGTAAGCACAAGGGTGGTCGCAGGCGTTAAATCAAGTAAGCGTTCTAAGGCTTTAGAGGAACGTTGTTTGCCTTTTAGCTCAAGCATTTTCCCAAAGTTAATTAAACCGATAATCATCACGGCAGCATCAAAATATAAATGACGAGAACCGACAGGGAAAAAGTGAGGGTTTAGCACCACAAACATGGAATAACACCAAGCACTGCTTGTACCAAGGGCAACAAGCGTATCCATACTGCTGGTTTTTTGGCGTAAGTTTTTCCAAGCTTTAACATAAAAATGTCCGCCAGTTAGAAACATAATGGCGAGAATTATCAAGCCAACGCCAAGCCATAAGTAAGTATTTGCGGGGGTGATAGGTTGTGGGTTAACAAAGCCCCAAGCCATTAAGCCGACCCCAAAAGTAAGTCCAACAAACGCCTGCCAGCGACGAGAAAATAATTCGGCGCGAAGGCGTTTTTGTTGTCGTTCTCGGCGGGTTTTATCATCGCTTATGATTTCGGCGCGGTAACCAATTTTTTCTATGGCAGAAATTAAGACGTTAGGATCAGCAAGGCAACCTGTCACAAGGGCAGTATTATCCGCTAAATTCACCTGCACTTGAGAAACATCTGCGAGCGATTCTAAGGTTTTTTGCACGTTTAAAACGCAAGCAGCACAAGACATACCTTCTAATAAAAGTAGGGTTTGTTCAAGATGATTGGGATCCGCTACCACAGGATCTAACTGAGCCTGCTCAGAAGCAGGCTCATGGTTTTCAGCCGTTTGCGTTAAAGTTGGCTGGATTTTTGCTTGTGGTAGCTCAGTTACTTTGCCTCATCAGCAAGTTTTGCTTGATAGCCCGCATCAATAATGGCTTGAATTAAGCATTGTTCTTCAACATCAGCGACAATAACCGCTTTATCTTGCGTGACTTCAGCACTTTCTACACCAGGTATGGCTTCAAGTGTTTTTTTTACTCGAGCAACACAATGACCGCAGGTAAGGTCGCCTAAGGTTAATACCGTTGTTTTCATAAAATCTCCTTATTTCACAGTAAATAAATGATAAATGACCTTTAATATTCTACTTAAACTTGCCAAGAGTAGAAACTAAAAAACCTAATTGAGCGAATAAATAAAATAAAAGTATTTGATTTTATTGAGCTAAATTACGCTTTTCTTCTAATTCTTCCCAACGTAAAAACGCCGTTTCAAGGGCATTTTCTGCTTGGCTCAGTTCGGCTAAGATTTTATCTGTGACGCTATGTTCTTTTTGGAAAAAGTCCGGTTCACTTACTTCTTTTTGTAAGTCTTCAATTTGCTGTTCTAATTTTTCTAAAAGAGCCGGCAAACTTTCTAGCTCACGTTGTTCTTTATAGCTTAACTTCACTTTATTTGGCATTTTTTGTTTGCCAACTTTATTTACCACAGGCTCATTTTTTTCCACTTCTTTCAGCGGTGCTTGGTGAGCAAAAAAATTCGCTTGTTGTTGTTTGGCATCAAAGAAACCGCCGACATATTTGTTAATTACGCCATCACCTTCAAAGAAAAAGCATTCTGTTGCCGTGTTATCAATAAATTGACGATCGTGGCTGACGATCAATAAGGTGCCTTGATAATCGCTCAAAATTTCTTCTAATAATTCTAAGGTTTCTACATCTAAATCATTGGTTGGTTCATCGAGAATCAATAAATTATTAGGTTTTAATAAAATTTTAGCTAACAATAAACGATTTCGTTCGCCACCAGAGAGCGCTTTAACTGGGGTCATCGCCCGTTTTGGTGGGAAAAGGAAATCTTGTAAATAGCCTAATACGTGGCGTTTCACACCGTTAACTTCGATATCTTGCTTACCATCTGCAACATTTTCCATCACAGTTTTTTCAGGGTCGAGAGCGGAACGATATTGGTCGAAATAAGCAATATCTAATTTGGTACCACAATGTACGCGACCTTGTGTCGGTTGAAGTTCGCCAAGAAGTAATTTAATTAAAGTGGTTTTACCGCAACCATTTGCGCCGATAAAGGCGATTTTATCACCGCGTAAAATACGCGTAGAAAAGTTTTTAATTAAGGTTTTTCCGCCGATTTCATAGCATAAATTTTCTACATCAAAAACAATTTTACCTGAACGGCTCGATTGGTCGAGTTGAATTTTTGCGGTACCTAAAACCTCTTTGCGATTACGACGTTCTTCTCTTAGGGCTTTTAAGGCTCGAACACGGCCTTCATTACGAGTACGGCGAGCTTTAATGCCTTGACGAATCCAAACTTCTTCTTGGGCTAATTTTTTATCGAAAAGCGCGTTTTGTTCGGCTTCAACGCGTAAATTTTCTTCTTTGCTCACTAAATAACGGTCGTAATCTTCGTTATAGCTTTGTAATTTTCCGCGGTCTAAATCAACGATGCGCGTAGCCATTTTGCGAATAAAGGCGCGGTCGTGAGAAATAAAAACAATGCTTCCTTTAAAATCAAAAAGTAAATTTTCAAGCCACTCGATGGTATCCACATCTAAATGGTTGGTGGGTTCATCGAGCAATAAAACATCAGGGTCGCTGACTAAAGCGCGCGCTAATGCGGCTTTACGAAGCCAACCACCTGACAGTTCAGCAAGTTTCGTTTCAGGATTTAAATTTAATTTTTGCAAAACATCGTTAATTTTTTGCTCAAATTGCCATCCGTTGGCATGGTCAATTTCCGCTTGCACTTCTTCTAATTGCTTGAAGAGTTTTTCATCGTGATCGACGGTTAATTGTTGAGTAATAGCATGATGTTTTTTTAATAAAACAGCCAAATGCCCAATGCCTTCTGCGACGTAATCAAATAAATTACCTTGAGCATTGCGAGGTGGGTCTTGCTCTAAACGTGCAACCACTAAATCTTTTTCAAAAATAAGCTGGCCATCTTCTAATTGGATATCGCCCGCTAACACTTTCATTAAGGTGGATTTTCCTGCGCCATTGCGACCGACTAAACAGACGCGTTCATTCGGCTCAATATGCAAATCAGCTTTATCTAAAAGGGGATGGTCACCAAAGCTTAATTCGCCTTGATGTAAGTTAATTAATGCCACAATACGTTCCTTGTTTTTGTTGTAGAAAAACATCACTCGCGCCGAAAAAAGGTAAGCAAAAATTCGGCGCGAGAGAGATTTTAATTATTTTTTGACGAAATCTAACAATTCCGGCAAGTATTGAATTTCAAAGGTCGGTTTAATTTCTGTCGCATTTTCCACTTGGTGGCGATTAAGCCAACAAGTATCAAAGCCAAAATTATTCCCCCCTAAAATATCGGAAGAAAGGCTGTCGCCCACCATTAAAATTTCTGACTTTTCTAAGGGTAAATCTTCTTGCATTTGGGCGTAAGCGGAAGCGAAAATGCCCGCATTAGGTTTAGAAATGCCCACTTCTTCAGAGATAACGAGTAAATCAAAAAATTTTGCCGTATTCGTAAAATCTAATCGCGGTTGTTGCATAGAAGTAAACCCATTGGTGATGATGCCCATTTTTACCTTGCCATGTAAGGTTTCAAGAGTAGGAAGCGTTCCTTCAAGAGCAGGGCTCATGGTGGTCATTTCTTGCATCAACTCATCATTTAAAATTAACGCGGATTGGCCTGTTTGTTTGCTTAACGCTTCAAAACGGCGAGTTTTTAAGGTGTAAACATCCACTTCTTGATTTTGATACGCAATCCAAAGTGGCTGATTTAAACTTTCGTATTCCGCAAAATCTTCTAAAGTAAACTCGACGTTATAGCGCGCAAAAACATTTTTTAAAGCTTGATAAGACTGAAAAGCAAACAGCGTTTCATCTGCGTCAAATAAAATCCATTTATATTTTAAATTATTCATAGGCAATTCCTTTATGACGTAAAAGTGCATCTAAAGTTGGTTTGCGTCCACGGAAACGTTGAAAGAGCGTCATAGGTTCTTCGCTACCGCCACGGCTTAAAATTTCATTTAAATAAGCCTGGCCTGTTTCGGCGTTGAAAATGCCTTCTTCTTCAAAGCGAGAAAAAGCATCAGCGGATAAAACTTCCGCCCATAAATAGCTGTAATAACCTGCGGCATAACCGCCTGCAAAAATATGGCTAAAGCTATGTGGCGTGCGTGACCATTCAACCGTTGGCACAACCGAAATTTCGGCGCGAACTTGGTTTAGCGTATCTAAAATTTGGTTGGCGTTCGCAGGGTCAATATGATGATGCAAACGAAAATCGAATAAACCAAACTCTAATTGACGTAAAATAAACATCGCCGCTTGGAAGTTTTTCGCCTTAATTAATTGTTGTAACAAGTGCGCAGGAAGAGGTTCACCTGTTTGATAATGGCCAGAAATAAAGCTCAGCGCTTGAGCCTGCCAGCACCAGTTTTCTAAAAATTGGCTTGGTAATTCCACAGCGTCCCAAGGCACACCGTTAATCCCTGCGACATCCGGCACATCAATTTGTGTCAGCATATGATGAATGCCATGTCCGAACTCATGGAAGAGGGTGGTGACTTCATCGTGAGTGAAGAGAGCCGGTTTATCGCCTATTGGCGCATTAAAGTTACAAGTTAAATAAGCCACAGGCGTTTGAATTTTACCATTAGCCAATACTTTGCGCCCAATGCAATCATCCATCCAAGCCCCGCCACGTTTGTTTTCACGCGCATATAAATCTAAATAAAAACTGCCTAAAACCTGACCTTTGGCATTTTTTAAATCAAAGAAACGTACGCTTTTATCCCAAGTATCCACATCAAAACGTTCTTCAGCATGGATATTAAATAAGCGTTTAATAACCTCAAATAAGCCAGCAATGACGCGATTTTCAGGGAAATAAGGGCGTAATTCTTCGTCGTTAATTTGGAAAAGTGCTTGTTTTTGTTTTTCGCTATAAAAAGTAATATCCCAAGGGTTAAGTTGGCTGATTTGATAATTTTGTTGGCAAAATTCAACTAATTCTGCCAGTTCTTTTTCCCCTTGCGCTTTAGAACGTGAAGCAAGATTTTCTAAAAAATCAAGAACTTGTGTTGGGTTTTCAGCCATTTTCGTTGCAAGTGAAAGTTCCGTATAAGTTTCAAAACCAAGTAAATGAGCCAATTCCAAACGCAAACTTAAAATTTCTTGCATAATGGCGCTGTTATCCCATTTCCCTGCATTTGGCCCGACTTCAGAAGCACGGGTAACAAAAGCACGATACATTTCAGCACGCAAATCTTGGTTTTCGGCATACATCATAACCGGCAGATAACTTGGAAATTCCAAAGTAAAACGCCAACCTTCAAGGCCTTTACTTTCAGCAGATTGTTTTGCGGCTTGCAAAGCGCTTTCGGGTAAACCTTTTAATTCATTTTCATCTGTAATCAGTTTTTCCCAACCCATAGTGGCATCAAGAACGTGATTGCTAAAGGTGGAATTAAGTTCAGAAAGACGCGCGACAATTTGTGCATAGCGTGTTTGTTTTTCAGCAGGAAGAGCGATGCCAGAAAGTTCAAAGTCGCGTAAAGCGTTATCAATCGCTTTTTTCTGAGCGACAGAATAAGAGGCAAACTCTGAGCTATTTTTTAAACTCACATAAGCGTTGTATAAGCCTTTATGTTGCCCTAACCAAGTACTGTATTCAGAAAGTAAAGGTAAGCAGGCTTCATAAGCTTCGCGTAAGGCTGGGCTATTTTTAACGGAGTTTAAATGGCTAACAGGCGACCAAGCGCGCTGTAATTTTTCGCCCATGGCATCTAAAGGTTCGATGAAATTTTCCCACGTAAACGCAGGTTGTTGTAATAAATTTTCAATCTGTTGGCGACTTTCGTTAATAATAGTTTCAATTGCGACTTGAATATCTTCAGGTTTAATTTTTGAAAATGCAGGCAGTAGAGTTTGTTGTAATAATGGGTTAGTCATAAAAATTCCTTATATCTAAACGCCTAAGG
>JAHHQY010000042.1 GCA_020026115.1 Actinobacillus sp.
TCGGCTACGAACCGAGCGGTTAGAGGTTCGACTCCTCTTGGGTGCGCCATTTCTTCTTACTTTTTCTTAATGCTTTCTTCTTTCTTTATTCCACTTATTTAACTTGAATTACTGACTTTTTATTTTGTACCAAATTTTCGGTGCGAGAGAAAATGGGGAAAATTTTTCACTCGACTTTATAAAAAGTAGAAATAAAGAAAAGGGTTAATTTTGATTAATCCCATTACGTGATGCGTACAAATTAAAAATTAAGGAATGTTTTATGACAAACGCAACAAAACAGCCTTCTTTGCTCGGGGGCGCAATGATTATCGCAGGGACAGCCGTTGGCGCAGGTATGCTGGCTAATCCCACATCCACCGCTGGGGTTTGGTTTTTAGGCTCTATCGCTTTATTGGTCTACACTTGGTTTTGTATGACAACATCAGGCTTAATGATTTTAGAGGCGAATTTAAATTATCCAACGGGCGCAAGTTTCGATACGATTGTTAAAGATTTATTAGGACGAGGTTGGAATGCTTTAAACGGTGTTTCTGTGGCCTTTGTGTTATATATTTTAACTTACGCTTATATCACCTCAGGGGGCGGGATTACGCAAGATATGCTTAATGCCTACTTACCACAAATGGCTTTAAGTCGTAGCGCAGGTTCATTTATTTTCTGCTTAATTTTGGCAAGTTTTGTTTGGCTTTCTACAAAAGCGGTCGATCGATTAAGTACAATTTTAATCGCAGGTATGATTATCGCCTTTTTGGTTTCCACCAGTGGTTTAATGGGATCGGCAAAAATGGCGGTTTTATTAAATACTGCAGAGCCTAATGCCACTTATTTACCTTATTTTTTAACAGCGCTTCCTGTTTGTTTGGTGTCTTTTGGTTTTCACGGCAACGTACCAAGTTTAGTGAAATACTATCAAGGTAATGCGCAACGCGTGGTGAAAGCCATTTTCCTTGGGACGAGTATTGCCTTAGGGATTTACATTTTGTGGCAATTAGCCATTCAAGGGAATTTATCTCGTCATGACTTCGCGCCTGTCATTGCGAAAGGCGGTGACATTTCAGCCTTATTAACCGCTTTATCTCACGTTATTCACACCGACTATATTGGTGTTGTGTTGCGTTTCTTTGCTTATATGGCCATTGCAAGTTCATTTTTAGGCGTTACCTTAGGACTTTTTGACTACATCGCCGATTTATTTAATTTTGATGATAGTTTAATGGGACGAACAAAAACCACATTAGTGACATTTTTACCGCCATTACTTTTAAGTTTGCAATTTCCCTATGGTTTCGTTATTGCCATTGGTTATGCAGGTTTAGCGGCAACAATTTGGACAGGAATTGTTCCTGCTTTATTAGTGAAAGCAAGCCGTAAAAAATTCCCTCAACAAGCATATCGTGTTTATGGTGGAAATTTTATGCCTGTCTTTATTATGTTGTTTGCGGGCTTAAATATTTTTGCGCAAATCGCCCTTCAATTAGGTTTTTTACCGAATTTCTTAGGGTAAGAAAATGCAAAAATCAGTTTATGACGAAGCCGGATTTTTTGAGCTGTATGAAAAGTTACGCCAAAATCCGCACAGTTTAAATGAGATTGTTGAAAAGAAAACTATGCTCGCTATGTTGCCAACCTTAAGCAATTTAAGCGTGCTAGATTTAGGTTGTGGTATGGGCGAGCATATGGCTTTATATTTACAACAAGGGGCAAAGTTTGTTGCTGGTGTGGATTTATCGCAAGCGATGTTAAAGGCGGCTCAACAAAAACTTAGCCAACCTTCGTGGCAAGATAAATATTCATTACATCAAGCACCGATGGAAACCTTTCACACACTAAATTTAGGCAAGTTTGACCTTATTACAAGCTCGTTCGCTTTTCATTATATTGATGATTTTAAAGCACTTTTAGCTAATATTAAGCAAAGTTTAAAGCCTAATGGCTATTTGGTTTTTTCTCAAGAACATCCCATTGTAACGGCGCATAAAGCCGGTGAACGTTGGCAAAAAGATGAAAATAAAAACTTTTTGGCCTATCGTTTAAATCATTATCGCGATGAAGGTGAACGAGATCGAAATTGGTTTAAAAAGCCCTTTAAAACTTATCATCGAACCTTTGCAACAATTATAAATTTGCTTATACAACAAGGGTTTATTCTTGAAGAAGTGCAAGAACCTATGCTTCAAAATGATGAAAAATGGCAAGGGGAATTTAAAGATTTACAACATCGTCCCGTACTCTTTTTTGTAAAAGCACGGCGAAATTCGTAAACAAATTTGCAAAGTTGGTTATAATAGAAAAATTTTGCACGACATTATTTAAATAAGAGGTTTTTATGAAATTGCCAGTTGTGGCGTTAGTTGGTCGTCCTAATGTAGGGAAATCAACGTTATTTAACCGTTTAACTCGTACGCGTGATGCGTTGGTGGCGGATTTTCCAGGTTTAACGCGTGACCGTAAATATGGCCATGCGAATGCCGCAGGTTATGATTTTTTAGTTATCGATACCGGCGGTATTGATGGCAGTGAAGAAGGCGTAGAAGAAAAAATGGCCGAGCAATCTCTTGCGGCCATTGAAGAAGCGGATATTGTGTTATTCCTAGTTGATGCACGCGCAGGTTTAATGCCTGCAGATATTGGTATTGCGCAATATTTACGTCAACGTAAAAATAAAACGACGATTTTAGTAGCGAATAAAATTGACGGTATTGACGCGGATGCCCACTGCGGTGAATTTTATGAATTGGGTTTAGGCGAAATGGCGCAAATTGCCGCTTCCCAAGGCCGTGGGGTGAATAATTTAATCGAAAGTTTATTAGCGCCTTTAGTAGAAAAAAATGCGGAAGAAAGCGAAGAAGCTGAGCATACAGAAGATGACGAATGGTCACAAGATTTTGATGTTGCCAATGAAGAAGATGCGCAATTATTAGATGAAGCCTTAGCTGAAGAGCAAGAAGAAGAGGGCGAGAAAAATATTAAAATCGCCATTGTTGGACGTCCAAATGTAGGTAAATCAACCTTAACGAATCGTATTTTAGGCGAAGATCGTGTGGTGGTGTATGACTTACCAGGTACAACGCGCGATAGCATCTATATTCCAATGGAACGTGATGGACAACATTATACAATTATTGATACAGCGGGCGTGCGTAAACGCGGTAAAGTCCATTTAGCGGTAGAAAAATTCTCGGTAATTAAAACCTTACAAGCCATTCAAGATGCGAACGTTTGTTTATTAACCATCGATGCACGCGAAGGGATTTCCGATCAAGATTTATCGTTATTAGGCTTCATTCTTAATGCCGGTAAGTCATTAGTGATTGTGGTGAATAAATGGGACGGCTTAGATCAAGATATTAAAGACCAAGTGAAAAATGAATTAGATCGTCGCTTAGGTTTTATTGATTTTGCCCGTATTCATTTTATCTCGGCTTTACACGGCAGTGGCGTAGGTAATTTATTTAAATCTATTCAAGAAGCCTACGCTTGTGCGACTCAAAAAATGACCACGTCATTATTAACGCGCATTTTACAAATGGCTTTAGATGAACATCAACCACCTTTAGCAAATGGACGACGCATTAAATTAAAATATGCTCACCCAGGTGGCTATAATCCGCCTATTATCGTGATTCATGGTAATCAAATGGATAAATTGCCAGAAAGTTATAAACGCTATTTATCGAATTATTATCGTAAAAGTTTGAATATTATTGGCTCACCAATTCGCTTATTGTTCCAAGAAGGGGATAACCCATTTGCAGGACGCCGTAATAAGTTAACGCCAAACCAAATGCGCAAACGTAAACGCTTAATGAAATTCATTAAAAAAGCGAAAAAATAAAAGATAAAATCCCACTCGCGCCGAAAAAAAGACAGTAAAATTTTCGGCGCGAGTGTTTTTTTATGAGGGCAGAAAAGTCTGAATTTTCGCAAACAACCAAAAAAAGCTTAAAAAGAAAGACAATAACTTAACTATTCATAGGTAAACACTCAAAAAAATTTGAAAAAAGTGCAAAAAAAGCGCTTTGCCTAAAAAATATTCGTTGCAATTAGAGAAAAAATGGGTATTATAGCACGCCTTGCCGTTGAGCTAGATTTATTTGATTAAATAGCAATCTTATTTAGATTGCTTTTTGTTCTTTTTAACTGTGGAGAAAAATGATGCGCATTGGTTCGTATCCATTAAAAAACCCTGTTTTTTTAGCACCAATGGCAGGCATTACCGATCAGCCTTTTAGGCGTCTTTGTACCCAGTATGGGGCGGGCTTAACATTTTCTGAAATGATGTCAAGCAATCCGCAAGTATGGCATACAGAGAAGTCTCGACTAAGGTTGGCTCGTGTAAGTGAAGCGGAAATTAATGCAGTACAAATTGCTGGATCCAATGCCGCAGAAATGGCCGAGGCCGCAAAAATTAACGTGGAATATGGTGCAGATCTTATCGACATCAATATGGGATGTCCTGCGAAAAAAGTTAATCGTAAATTAGCAGGTTCTGCATTATTGCAGTTTCCAAAGTTGGTGGAAGAGATTTTGCATGCAGTCGTTAATGCGGTAGAGGTTCCTGTCACGTTAAAAATACGTACAGGATGGAATAAAGAAAACCAGAATTGTGTGGAAATTGCCAAAATTGCTGAGCAAGCGGGCATTCAAGCTTTAACAATTCACGGGCGAACGCGTGCTTGTTTATTTAACGGGCAAGCAGAATATGAAAATATTCGGAAAGTCAAAGCACAGGTAAAAATTCCTGTCATTGCCAATGGTGATATTCAAACTGTTGAACAGGCGAAACAGGTGTTAGCTTATACGCAAGCCGATGCCATCATGATTGGGCGTGCCGCATTAGGCAATCCTTGGCTTTTTCAAGAAATGGTGAACGAATTACAAGGTTTGGCACCGCAACCCGTAAGTCTTGCACAGAAATGTCGTGATATTTTGCACCATATGCGAGAACTTCATCAATTTTATGGTGAAGCGAAAGGTTATCGCATTGCAAGAAAACACCTTGCTTGGTATTTAGAAACAATTGCCCCAAATTCTGATTTTAAACAGACTTTTAATTGCTTAGAAGGTGCGCAAGCACAACTGGATGCATTGGAAGAATTTTTTAAATTGCAAATTATTGGAAAAGAACAACGATGGTAGAACAACGTAATCCAACTGAAGCTTTAACAACTTCAGTATTAAATTCTCAATCTCAAATTACACAAAAACCTTTACGCGATAGCGTAAAAATCGCTGTGAAAAACTACTTAGCACAATTAGATGGTCAAGATGTTGACGATCTTTATGAATTAGTGCTATCAGAAGTGGAACACCCAATGCTTGATATGATTATGCAATACACTCGCGGTAACCAAACTCGTGCTGCTAATATGCTCGGTATTAACCGTGGCACATTACGTAAAAAATTAAAAAAATACGGTATGGGCTGATCTAAAATCTTTTAAAGCATAAAGTCGAAAAGCGCACTGGGACGAATGAAACAGTGCGTTTTTTTATGCTTAAAAATGCTAAACTAACGCTACTATTTAAAAAAGGAAAACCAAGTAGCGAGTTATGACCTATTTTGATCTTCATTTACAGCAAAATTTTGCTGAACATAAAATTCTAGCCAATGCCTTACCAGGCGCAGACAGTTTTGCCATTACGCAATTAGCTCAAGCTCATCAAGGGCTTGTTACCGTGATTACTCAAGATACGGCAAGTGCTTTACAATTACAGCGTATTTTAAGTCAATTAACAACGCAAAACGTCCAGTCTTTCCCCGATTGGGAAACCTTACCTTATGATAATTTCTCACCTCACGAAGACATTATTTCTCAACGTTTAAGCGCACTTTTTGCTTTACAACAAAACCCACAAGGCATTTTTATTTTGCCGATAAATCAATTGATGCAACGACTTTGTCCGCCGAGTTTTTTACAACAAAATGTTTTTTTAGTAAAAAAAGGTGAAAAGTTGGATTTAATGGCCTTACGTCAAAAATTGACACAAGCCGGATATCGCGCCGTAGAACAAGTTTTATCCCACGGTGAATATGCCGTGCGTGGCGCATTATTAGATTTATTTCCTATGGGCAGTGAAAAGCCATTTCGTTTAGATTTTTTTGATGATGAAGTGGATTCTATTCGCACCTTTGATGTGGATACGCAACGCACCTTAATGGAAATTGCAGAAATTCGCTTATTACCCGCCCATGAATTTCCAAGCGATGAGCAAAGTATCGAAACTTTCCGTGCGAACTTCCGCCAACGTTTTCCCGAAATTCGGCGCGATGCAGAACATATTTATCAGCAAGTGAGCAAAGGCACATTAGTTGCAGGTATCGAATATTGGCAAACCTTGTTCTTTACTGAAGGCTTAGCGACGTTTTTTGATTATTTCCCCGCAAATACGTTATTTATTGATTGGGCTGAAAATCAAGAAAAAGGGCAACAATTTTGGCAAGATACGAAGGCGCGTTTTGAAAATCGTCGTGTGGATCCGATGCGCCCCTTATTAGCGCCAGAGGATATTTGGCTTACATTAGAAGAAGTTAATAAAGCCTTAAAAAAATTCCCGAGAGTGACCCTAACCAAGGAAAAAGCCTCTCGTCAAAGCGTTAAAAAACAAAATTTGCCTGTAAGCCCTTTGCCTGATATTACCTTGCAAGCCCAACAAAAAAATCCACTTCAAGCCTTAGAGCATTTTTTAACAAGTTTTAAAGGCGAGGTGATTTTTGTTGCAGAAAGTGCTGGACGACGTGAAACCTTATTAGAATTATTAGCCCCTTTAAAACTGCAATTAAAAACCATAAAAAGCCTAGACGAAGCACAAGGTAATGATTTTTCTCTTTGGGTTAGCCCGTTAGAGCAAGGCTTTATGATTGAGCAAACCCCGAAAATAGCCATAATTTGTGAACGGGAATTATTAGGCGCGAAGGTTCAAAATAGACGCAGTAAAAATCATACGATAAATCCTGATACTTTAATTCGGAATTTAGCCGAGCTTAAAATTGGCCAAGCAGTTGTGCATTTAGAGCAAGGGATTGGACGTTATCAAGGCTTAACCTTTATTGAAAATGCGGGCGTTATGGCGGAATTTTTAGTTTTGGCCTATGCCGATAATGCAAAACTTTATGTGCCAGTATCTCATTTACATTTAATTAGTCGTTATGTGGGGGGCAGTGATGAGCAAGCGCCATTACATAAATTAGGCAGTGATAATTGGGCTAAATCTCGTGCGAAAGCGGTGGAAAAAATTCGTGATGTGGCCGCACAATTACTGGATGTTTATGCTCAACGTGAAATTAAGCAAGGCTTTGCTTTTCATTATGATAAGCAAGAATTTCAACAATTTTCCGCCACCTTTCCTTTTGAAGAAACCGAAGACCAAGCACGCGCCATCAATGCTGTTATTAGCGATATGACGCAAGCGAAAGCGATGGATCGTTTAGTCTGTGGCGATGTGGGCTTTGGTAAAACGGAAGTGGCCATTCGCGCCGCTTTTTTGGCAGTGATGAACCACAAACAAGTGGCCTTACTGGTACCGACAACTTTATTAGCCAAACAGCATTATGAAACCTTGCGAGATCGTTTTGCCGATTTGGCGGTTAACGTTGCCATGCTGTCACGTTTTAATTCCAGCAAAGCGGAAAAACAAATTTTAGCGGATGTAGCCGAAGGGAAAGTGGATATTTTAGTCGGTACGCATAAATTATTGCAAAATGACGTGAAATTTCACGATCTGGGTTTGTTAATTATTGATGAGGAACATCGTTTTGGCGTACGTCAAAAAGAAAAAATTAAAGCCTTACGCGCGAATGTGGATATTTTAACTCTTACCGCCACGCCAATTCCTCGCACCTTAAATATGGCAATGAACGGTATTCGAGATTTATCGGTGATTTCCACGCCTCCCGCACGCCGTTTAACGGTAAAAACCTTTGTGCGAGAATGGGATGAACGTCTGATTCGCGAAGCCATTTTGCGTGAAATTTTACGCGGTGGGCAGGTTTATTATTTGCATAATGATGTGGCGAGTATTGAAAATTGCGCCGAAAATTTGGCGAAAATCGTTCCAGAAGCGCGTATTACCGTAGGACATGGGCAAATGCGAAAACAAGAATTAGAGCGCGTTATGACAGATTTTCATCATCAACGTTTTAATGTTTTAGTTTGCTCAACCATTATCGAAACGGGGATTGATATTCCAACGGCAAATACGATGATTATTGAACGAGCCGATAAGTTTGGTTTAGCCCAGTTGCATCAATTACGCGGGCGAGTAGGGCGTTCCCATCATCAAGCATATGCTTATATGCTCGTGCCACCTGCAAAATTGATGACGAAAGATGCGCAAAAACGTTTAGAAGCTTTAGAAAGTTTAGATACTCTCGGCGCGGGATTTTTATTAGCCACGCAAGATTTAGAAATTCGAGGCGCAGGGGAATTACTGGGTGATGAACAAAGCGGGCAAATTGAAAGTATTGGTTTTAGCTTGTATATGGAATTGTTAGAAAATGCCATTAAGGCTTTAAAAGCCGGGAAAGAGCCAACCCTTAACGAATTAACCGCCCAGCAAACAGAAATTGATTTACATCTGCCTGCGTTAATTCCAGAAAGCTATATTGGCGATGTGAATATGCGACTTTCTTTTTATAAACGTATTGCTAGTGCTGAAGATGAAAACACCTTAGATGAGCTAAAAGTAGAGCTGATCGATCGTTTTGGTTTATTGCCTCAGGCCTGTAAAAACTTAATGGCCATCACAGCCTTACGTTTAAAAATGCGCCCTTTGCAAGTAAAACGATTACAAGTGAATGAAAAAGGCGGGTTAATTGAATTTAGTGCGAACGCAGAATTAGACCCAATGAAATTTCTGGCATTAATTCAAGCGAACCCGAAAGTTTATCGTTTTGACGGCCCTACGAAGTTTAAATTTACGCAAGATTTAAGCGAAGTTTCAAGCCGTTGGACATTCGTGCAAAATCTTTTGCAAGCCTTATTATAAAAAACACTCGCGCCGAAAAATAAAACTAAAATTTCGGCGCGAGAGCTTTTTAGGCTTTCACTTCCGTTTTTAAGAAAGCGATGAAATCCGCACAATAGCCTTTCCAAGCAGGGTTCTGCTGAGCTAATTTTTGTAAAACCTCGGTTAAAGTCAAAAGGTTATAATCTTGCCCTAGCAAGGCCTCTTTTAAGGCAAAAATAAACTGCGTATCGAGAGCATCAGAAAAAATCGTGACCTCTTTAATTTTTGCTTGTTCGATATTTAAACGTAAATCAATTATTCCCCAAGCAAAACGCGTTTCAAGTTGGTGGGTAAATTCAGGTGTTTTACCAAAACGCCAATGCCAATCGGCCATTTTTTCATAGAATTTATTTAAGTGTGGATTTTGGCTTAATTGCGCTTCATCTAAAATTTCTACGGCGACATCTTGCCCATAATACTCACAAAAACTTGCGATAATGGCTTGGCAAATAATATCGTGATTAACATTAGGATTAAACTCGACTAAGTTTGCCACACGAGAACGTACGGATTTAATGCCTTTCGCCGCAAGTTTTAAAGGATGAGGCTGTAAATAGTCGCTAAGTTTGCTCATATTCGCGTTAACGAGCAAAGTACCATGATGGAAACAACGATCATTTTTATGCTTAAAAGCACTACCAGAGATTTTTTTCTCACCAACAAGCATATCGTTACGCCCAGAAAGATGCGCATCAATTCCTAAAGTTTTTAAGGCATGGCGAATAATTTGGAAATTCGCTTGTTGATCGTAATCCTCTTTCGGTGAAAGGAAAGTGAAATTGGTATTACCTAAATCATGGAAAACCGCACCGCCACCACTTTGGCGACGAGCTAAATAAACGCCATCTTCTTCCATTTTATCTGTTTTACATTCAACCCAGGGATTTTGAAAATGCCCAATAACCACAGTTTCCGTATTTCGCCATAAAAAAAGTGTTTGGCAATCAGGTTCTAATTCATGGAAAATCCAATCTTCCGTGGCAAGATTAAACCAAGGGTTTGTCACGTTTGAAATTAAAATGCGCAATTTGCGTTGCATAATACGTCCTTTTAGCCATTTAAAAAATGCGTTGATTATAATCATTCTCATCTTAGCTGTAAAACAAGAAAGCCCAAAAGGGGAAGAAAATTAAAGGAAAAGGGGCTGAGGATTATTAGTTTTCTGTCATCAAGGTCTGGGAAGTCAGTGATAAAAATGAAGTTTAACGTAAAAAAAAGAAGAAAGAAAAGAAGAAAAATACCGCTGTTTTGGATTTTTTTGAAAAGAGGAATTTTAGATAATAAAAAAGCACCTTAAGGTGCTATCTATTTTTACTTTTACTTTACCACTAAAGTAATGGTGCCCGAGGGCGGACTTGAACCGCCACGCTTCGAAAAGCGAGGGATTTTAAATCCCTTGTGTCTACCGATTTCACCACTCGGGCAAGTGGAGCGGGAAACGAGGCTCGAACTCGCGACCCCGACCTTGGCAAGGTCGTGCTCTACCAACTGAGCTATTCCCGCATAAGAACAAAAGTAATGGTGCCCGAGGGCGGACTTGAACCGCCACGCTTCGAAAAGCGAGGGA
>JAHHQY010000043.1 GCA_020026115.1 Actinobacillus sp.
CTTAAATTCCTCTGTTTTAACGCATTTTTGCGTTTTTCGCTGTTCTCGGTTTTTCGAGATTGGCTTGCTTGATCGTTTTGTTATTTATATTTAAATAAAAAAGGGCTGTATATTACCGTTTAATCAATAAATTAGCAATTAGCACCGCTATCCTGCGCTATTCCTTTTTTTTATTACTCCGAAATGTTTAGTCGTTTTTTCTGCGCTTTTGGGGTTCTTTTTGTTTGTGTTTGTGTGTGAGATTTCCCTTTCTTTTTTTATCTGTGTTTTTTAAACATAAAAAAACCTCGCTTAAATGGCGAGGTTTTTAGTTTATGGGAAGATTATTGCTTCGGAATGGCTTTTTCTACCCGTTTACGTAATTTTTGACCTGGCTTAAAGACCACAACACGACGCGCAGAAACCGGTACGCTTTCCCCTGTTTTTGGGTTGCGACCTGGACGCGACGCTTTATCGCGTAGTTCAAAATTACCGAAACTGGATAATTTTACATTTTCGCCTTTTTCTAAAGCACAACGAATTTCTTCAAAAAAATCTTCAACTAATTTTTTTGCTACCGCTTTTCCGTCGTCTTGTCCAACATTAAGTTGTTCTGTTAGGGCTTTTGCGAGATCTTGTTTGGTTAAAGTCATAATTAGTCCCTCAAGTAAGCATTAAAACGAGATTCTAACGCTGTTAATACAGCTGAAATCACAGCGTTAATGTCTTTTTCTTCCAAGGTTTTTTCCGTATCTTGAATAGTTAAACTTACAGCTAAACTTTTTTTCCCTGCAGGAAGATTTTCGCCTTGATATACGTCAAATAACGTTACATTCACGAGTTGTTCGCCACCGACTTCACGGCAGGTATTTAACACTTCTTGCGCAGGAACGTTTTCATCTACTACTAAAGCAAGGTCACGTTTGTTTGCTGGGAAACGTGAAATCTCTTTTGCGCTTGGTACATTTTGCTCGTTAATTGCAGACCATTTAAGTTCCGCTAAAATTGGTTTGCCTGCAACACCTAATTTTTGTGCCACTTTCGGATGAATTGTTCCGATAAAACCAATTTCTTTATCATCAAGCATAATGGCAGCAGATTGACCTGGATGTAAAGCTGAATATGATTTTGCTACAAAACGCAAACGATTTCCAGTGTTCGTTAAAGATAAAATGCGCTCTAAATCCCCTTTAAGATCAAAGAAATCCACATTTTCGCCTTTTTGTTCCCAAGAGATAGGCGCACGTTCACCAGCAATAACCGCGCCAATCATCATTTCTTGACGAATGCCGTTTTCTGCGCTTGCATCTGGAACGAAACGTAAGCCTGTTTCAAAGAAACGAATGCGGTTTTGTTGACGATTTTGGTTATAAATCACTGCGCCTAATAAACCACTTAAAAGTGAAACACGCATAGCGGACATTTCACGGGAAATTGGGTTTGGTAAAACTAAAGCGTCCATTTCTGGATGCAATACTTTTTGAATTTCAGGGTCTGTAAAGCTATAAGAAATAATTTCTTGGTAATCGCTATCAACAAAAGCGGTGCGAATACGATTTAAATTTAAATCTTTTTCAGGTTGAGCGTTAATTTGTAAATGCGCTAATGGTGCATTATTCGGAATATTGTTGTAACCGTAAATGCGTGCCACTTCTTCAATTAAATCTTCTTCGATTTCAATATCAAAACGCCAGCTTGTAGAAGTTACTGTCCAACTGTCATCAGCAAAACTTACCGCAAAACCTAAACGCGTTAAAATATCAGTGACTGTTTCGGTTTCAATATGATGTCCGAGCAAGTTGTCTAATTTGCTACGGCGTAACACCACTTTGTTTAATGCAGGTAAGTGCGCTAAATTTTCGGCGCGAACGATTTCGCCCGCTTCGCCACCACAAATTTCTAATAAAAGCGCCGTCGCTTTTTCCATCATTTGTTCGGCTAAATTGAAATCAACACCACGTTCAAAACGATGTGATGCGTCAGTGTGTAAACCGTATTGGCGCGCGCGTCCTGTAATGGCTAATGGTGCAAAGAAAGCCGATTCTAAAATAACATTTTGAGTTTCTTTCGTTACGCCTGTTTTTTCACCGCCAAAAATTCCCGCTAAAGCCACAGGGCCTGTTTGGTCTGCGATAACTAAGGTGTTGTCTTTTAATTCTGCTTTATTACCGTCTAATAAAGTTAAGCTTTCGCCATTTTCTGCAAAACGTACTGTCATAGGCTGAGCAATTTTATCGGCGTCAAAAGCGTGCATTGGTTGGCCGTAAGCTAATAAAATATAGTTGGTAATATCTACAACAGGATCGATTGAGCGAATACCACCACGGCGTAATTTTTCTTGCATCCAAAGTGGGGTTTGCGCGTTTACGTTAATGTTTTTAATCACGCGTAATAAATAGCGTGGGCAAGCTTCAGGGGCTTGAACATTTACGGCCACTTTATCGTCGATGCTTGCAGGAATCGCTGGAATAGCCGGAACATTGACGTCCATTTTGTTTAATACGCCTAAATCACGAGCCACACCCGCAATACTTAAGCAGTCGGCGCGGTTTGGCGTTAAGCTGATTTCAATAATGTGATCGTTAAAATCTAAATATTCGCGTAAATCCATACCAATTGGCGCATCTTGTGGTAATTCCAAAATGCCGTCTTGGTCGGTTTCAATGCCTAATTCACCAAAAGAACAAAGCATACCTTCAGAAGGTTGACCACGTAATTTGGTTTTTTTAATTTTAAAATCGCCTGGTAATACAGCGCCTTCTGTTGCACAAGCGACTTTTAAACCTAAACGGCAGTTTTTCGCGCCACAAACGATATCTAATAAACGATCGCCACCAACATTGACTTTAGTAACTTGTAATTTATCCGCATCAGGATGACGGCCACATTCCACAACTTCACCGACAACAACGCCTGTAAAATCACCTGCAACTTTTTCCATACTATCAACTTCTAAGCCTAGCATGGTTAATTGATCGCATAAGGTTTCGCTATCCACTTGTGGGTTAACCCATTCGCGCACCCAATTTTCACTAAATTTCATTCTATCTATCCTTTCTAATTCTGTTTGCTTACTTAAATTGTTTTAAAAAACGTAAATCGTTTTCAAAGAAAGCGCGTAAATCTGTCACGTTGTAACGTAACATGGTTAAACGTTCCACACCCATACCTACTGCAAAACCGCCGTATTCATTCGGGTCAATACCAACATTACGTAAAACATTAGGATGTACCATACCGCAACCTAATACTTCTAACCATTTACCGTTTTTACCCATAACGTCCACTTCTGCTGAAGGTTCAGTGAATGGGAAATAAGAAGGACGGAAACGCACTTGTAAATCTTCTTCAAAGAAGGCGCGTAAGAAATCATGCAATAAGCCTTTAAGTTCAGTAAAGTTTGCATGTTTATCTACGAATAATAATTCAATTTGGTGGAACATTGGTGTGTGCGTTTGGTCGTAATCGTTACGATAAACACGGCCTGGACACATAATGCGAATTGGTGGTTGTTTTTTCTCCATAGTGCGAATTTGTACACCTGAAGTTTGAGTACGTAATAAACGTTTTACATCAAACCAAAAGGTATCATGATCGGCACGGGCTGGGTGATGAGCGGGAATATTTAAAGCGTCAAAGTTGTAGTAATCGCTTTCCACTTCTGGGCCTTCTTCTACGGTAAAACCTAATTCAGAGAAGAATTTCACAACACGATTGATGGTCATCGTAACAGGATGTAAACCGCCTAATTGTGTATGACGACCTGGTAAGCTGACATCAATGCTTTCTGCGCTTAATTGAGCATTTAAAGCATTTTCTTCCCAACGTTGTTTTTTCTCGTTTAATAAGGCTTGAACTTCTTGTTTGGCTTCGTTAATTTTTGCCCCAACTTTTGGACGTTCTGCAGGTTCTACATTACGTAAACCTTGCATCAATTGAGTAAAGTGGCCTTTTTTACCAAAATATTCCACGCGTAATGCGTCTAATAAATCAAGGCGATTTTCTTCTAATGCGTTAATGGCATCTTTCGCCTGTTGTGTAATTTCCGCTAGGTTTTGCATACCTTCCCTCTTAATTTTGTTAAATACAGCGATAAATTAAAAAATGTTGTCAATCATAATACTAAACAATTAAAAAATCACGTTTTTTTTAAAAGACGAATTCGATATGTTCTAATTCGGCTTTTTGGCTTTATTTTAGGCAAAAAAAAACTCGCGCCGAAAAAATAAATTTCGGCGCGAGAGGCTTTTTTATCAAGGTTAATCGTCAGCGTGTAATAAGAATTGAAGGGCATGACGAAATTCAGCTTTACGCTTACGCAATCTTAAACGTTTTATCCGTTGTAAACGGTGATGCGTACGGTGAAAAGTGGATTGCTTTAAATGTAAATGTCTTCTCTTTTTCATAGGATAACCTCTTTTTTATTGTTGTTATTTATTTCTACATTTTGCTTTCTGTGTTTTCTTCTTTTGCTAAAGGGCTTTTTGTTTCTTTCGATTGGTAGACGTTTGTCTCTTTTGCTTTTTCATTAGCTTTTTGAATAACTTGAGTATTTTTAGCGAATTCTTGTTCTTCTGCAAGCATTAAACTTGAATTAGCCTCTTTAACGTTGATTTTTTCAGCGGTTTCTTGCTCTTTCTCTTTTTCTTTCTCAAGGTTTTCTTTTTCTTGAAGCATTTTTTCTTGCTCGGCGGTTTCTACTTTTTCTTCTTTTTCTTCTTTCCCTGTTTCTTCTTTAGCAAGATTGTCTTGAACGGCAAGTTTTTCTTCTTCCGCTAATTCTAAAGCTTGTTGCGCTTGAATGCGTTGATAATTGGTTAAAATGTACCAATAACGGCGAATGTTTTCCACGTATGTAAAGGCTTGTATTCCGCGCGCATGGCCGTGTTTTAGTTGTTTGTAATATTCACGCTTGCCTAATAAAGGTAAATTATTTTTCACTTCCAACCAGTTATTCGGGTCGCCACCTAATTTTTTCGTTAAGCTCATCACATCTAACAAATGGCCAAAGCCCATATTATAGCCTGCTAAGGCATACCAAATGCGATCTTCTTCTGGCACGCTTTCTGGAATACGTTGTAACAAAAATTGCAAATAATTTGCGCCACCACGAATGCTTTCTTGAGGATTTAAGCGGTTTTTAACGTGCATATATTCTGCCGTTGCGCGCGTTAACATCATAATACCTCGCACGCCCGTAGGTGAGGTGGCTTCAGGGTTCCAATGGCTTTCTTGATAGGCTATTGCGGCTAATAAACGCCAATCCACCACGGCGTGGTATTTTTCAAAATCTTCTTGATATTTCGGTAAAACCTGCGCGATGGCTTTTAAATAAGCACGCGTATCTAAATAATTAAAGTCTTTTAAATGATTTAAATAATTTTCTTCTAACCGCGCTAAAGTGCCATCTTCACTCGCTTGGCGCATAAAGTTCAATAAATGGCTTTGTAATAAATTTTCTTTTTCTGTGGCTAAATACCAATGCACCGTTGTTTCATCGTCAATATCAAAGGCTACGGCTAAATTAGGACGTAAATTTTGCGTACTGGAAACCAACATAGAATTTGCGATGGTGTAATCAATTTCCCCTTTCGCCAAAGCAAGCATTAAGGCTTCTTCGGTTTTATCTGCAACTTGCCAGCTTAAATGCGGATATTGAGCTTTTAAATTTTTTAATAAGGCATTGATGCCTGAATCTTTAGCGACCACCAACTTGCCTTTTAAGGCGTCCAGGTTTTTCGGTTCGCTTTGCCCTTTGCGATACACTAATTGCCAAGATGCTGAATAATAAGCAGGGCCTAAAGCATAATGAGCCGTTTTTTCAGGATCAAATAACAAATTTGAGGCGGCAATATCAATTTTCCCTTGCTTTAAGGCTTCCAATAAAGCTTGCCGAGAAGGATAAATCTGCACCGCTAATTTCACCCCAAGATAATGGGCAAAGGCTTGGCTTAAATCATAATCCAAACCTTTTGCGCCTTTTTCTGTTTCAAAATAAGAAATAGGATTTTTCAACATACCCACGTTCAGGGTTTTACGCGCCATAATTTCTTGATAAACGCCATTTTTCGGTGCGAGTTTGCTTTTTTCCTGCCATGGGAACATTTCCCAACCCCATAAACATAAAGCAAAGGCCGTGACAAATAAATAAATTAACTTTTTTTGCATTTTTTGCATCATTTATTGATTTTCCTGAATTTCATCATTACTTGGCCACGAATGCACAATCGCTTTCACTAAGGTGGCGAGAGGAATGGCGAAAAAGACGCCCCAAAAACCCCATAATCCGCCAAAAATTAAAACGGCGACAATAATGGTTAAAGGATGTAAATTAACGGCTTCGGAAAATAAAAATGGCACAACAAGATTACCGTCTAAAAGTTGAGTGACCACATAAGCGATAATCAAATACCAAAAAGTCGGCGTAACACCAAATTGGAAAAGCGCCACCAACGCCACAGGAACGGTCACTAAAACCGCGCCGATATAAGGCACTAAAACGGAAATCCCTACGGCAACAGCAAGCAACAAGGCGTAATTTAAGTTAAAGAAAAGGAAAATCACATAAGTTACTAGCGTTACAATCACGATTTCTAATAGCTTACCTTGAATGTAATTGGCCATTTGAGTTTGCATTTCATTCCAAACTTTTTGCACTAACTTACGGTTACGCGGTAAATATTGCACCACATAATCAATTAAATCTTTCTTATCTTTTAACAAGAAGAACACCATAAGTGGCACTAAAAAAGCATAAACGCCAAGACCGACTAAATTCACAAGGGACATCATCGACACTTTTAAGGCCGTTTCACCAAAGCCTAAGACTTTCCCTTTTAAGGTGCTGAAAAGATTATCCACCATTTGGTAGTCGATAAATTGCGGATAATGATTAGGTAAATCTAAAAGCCATTCATTGGATCTATTGAGCATATTAGGTAAATCGCTCATCAATTTTGCCAGCTGAGTCCAAAGCATCGGCATTAAGCCAAAGACCAATAAGAAAATTACCCCAAGCACACTAGAAAACACCAAAACCACACTTAACAAGCGCGGTAAATGCAATCTGTTTTGCAGTAAATGCACGGGATATTCCAGCAAATAGGCGAAAACAATCGCAATAAAAAGCGGTGCTAACAAATGACCGAAAAAGTATAACGACACAACCGCCACTAAGATTATCGTTAATAAAGCCGTAGCTTGTGGGTCGCTAAATCGGCGGATATACCAATTTTTTAACATTTCAAACATCGTTTTCTTCCTATTTTTTCCAAAATGGCCAAATTATAAGGGAATTTAAAAATAAAGGCTATGCACAAAACTTCATCGCCTTTTCCCTTTATTTTGCCGAATCCAATAATTCCAACACTTGAGCGACGGTATGAAAAGAACCGAAAATCAAGAAGATATCCTCTTTTCCTGCTTGCGCTAAGTTTTCCTTTAAGGCTTGCGCAATATCGTCAAAACTTGGAACGTTTTCTTTGCCAAAAGTTTGTAAGGCTTGGCTAATTTTTGTAGCCTCTTGCCCTCTTTCGCCTTGCAAGGTTAAGCTTGACCAAACATCCACCACCGGCAATAAAGGTTTTAAAATGCCGTTTAAGTCTTTATCTTTCAATACGCCACATAAAGCAAAAATTCGGCGCGAAGGACTTTTTTCCGCTTTCTCTTGCGCTAATTTTTGCGCCAAATACTGAGCCGCGTGCGGATTATGCCCGACATCTAAAATAATTTTTGCTAAATTTTCACTGTGACATTGTAACTTTTCTACAAGCTGTGTTTTTTCTTCTTGGGTTAAGGTTTGATAACGCCCCGTTAATTGCACTTTCCCTAAAACCTTACGCAAAAGCTCTTCATTTAATGTGAACGGTAACATTTCAAGGGTCGCTAAGGCGCAACCTGCGTTCGCTAAAGGAATGGCCGGTTTAGGTAAATGCTGATATTGGCTTTTTACCCCTTGCCAATGCCAATCTTGCGCGTTTTCTGTGAGCGTCCATTCCTTATCACGGCGTGAAAGTTGACAAGCTAAATTTTCGGCGCGTTGTAACATACTTTGTGGAATATTCGCCTCACCAATCACTGCGGGCGCATGCGCACGGAAAATTCCCGCTTTTTCATAAGCGATGCTTTCTCTGTCTGCGCCTAAAAAAGAGGTATGATCGATATCCACACTAGTAATCACCGCCACATCGCTATCGACAATGTTGGTGGCATCTAAACGCCCCCCTAAGCCGACTTCTAAAATCACCACATCAAGGGCGTGCTGTTTAAATAAATGCAAAGCCGATAAGGTGCTAAATTCAAAATAGCTTAAGGATTGAGTTTTATGTCGTTGAATAAAATCAAAAGACGCCGTGTGCAAGGCTTCAGGCAATAAAGCATTGTTAATACGCACGCGTTCTTGATAATGCAATAAATGAGGCGACGAATAAACGCCCACTTTTAAGCCCATTTCAAGCAAGACTAATTCCAACATTCGGCAAGTTGTGCCTTTGCCATTTGTGCCACCTACGGTAATAATGCAAGGCGCAGGTTTCAGTAAATCTAACTCTTTCGCTACGCTTGCCACGCGTTCTAGCCCTAAATCAATGCTTTTACTGTGCGCGCGTTCCAAATAAGAAAGCCACTGGCTAAGTGGCGTTTCTGCATTAAGTGTTGTATTCATTACTTCTCTTCTTTTAACTGTAAAGCTAAATTTTCATCTTTGGCGAAAGGATCGGGTTGATGAGTTAATTTAGCGACTAAATCCGCTAAGGCATGACGCATTTCACCGCGTTTGACAATCATATCAATTGCCCCATGCTCTAATAAAAACTCACTGCGTTGAAAGCCTTCTGGCAAGGTTTCGCGTACGGTTTGTTCAATAACGCGCGGGCCTGCAAAACCAATTAAGGCTTTAGGTTCTGCAATATTGATATCCCCTAACATAGCATAACTTGCGGAAACGCCACCTAAGGTTGGATCGGTTAAAACAGAAATAAAAGGCACGCCTTCTTCGCGCATTTTCGCTAAAACAGCACTGGTTTTGGCCATTTGCATAAGAGAGATTAAAGCCTCTTGCATACGCGCGCCACCACTTGCTGAAAATGAAATTAAAGGACAACCTAAAGCGAGCGCTCTTTCTGCGGCTAACACAAACTTAGCCCCCACAACAGACCCCATAGAACCGCCCATAAATTCAAAGTTTGAGGCACAAGCGACCGCAGGCATACCAAATAATGTGCCTTCTAATACCACTAAGGCATCTTTTTCGCCGGTTTGTTTTTGCGCTTGGCTTAAACGATCTTTATAGCGTTTTAAATCTTTAAAACGTAATACATCTTTAGGTTCTAATTTCGCCCCAATTTCTTGAGTGCTGTCTTTATCTAATAATGCTAATAAACGAGTACGCGCATCAATACGCATATGATGGCCACATTTTGGGCAAACTTCTAAATGACGAGTTAATTCATCACGATATAAAACTTGGTTACAGCCCGTACATTTTGTCCAAATGCCTTCTGGCACATTGGATTTTCGATTGCTTGAGGAAGGTTGTTTGCTAAAAATTCGATCAATCCAGCTCATGGTGTTCCTTAATTGTTATTGTTCAGCGTAAAAATTGGCGTTATTAAAGCATAAAAAAGGTGTGCATTCTACTTTAGAATGACGCAATTCTCTTTTTCGGCGCGAGTTGCTTTTAAGTAGCGGTTTAACTGCTCGTTTTTTTCACAAGTTTTCCCGCGTTTTAAAGCGCGCTGAAATCGGCCTTTTCTATTTCTAAG
>JAHHQY010000044.1 GCA_020026115.1 Actinobacillus sp.
GACTGTTAATCCGTATGTCGCTGGTTCAAGTCCAGCAAGAGGAGCCAAATTCTAAGAAGCCGCTAATTTTTAGCGGCTTTTTTTTATGTCATTTTTTTAGCCAAAGCAGTGGATTTTGACTTTCCCCGCAACGAGTAATTTTAAAATATAACCCACTTTGCTGTTCACCGTTAATTTGTCCAACATGAGCAATCACTTGTCCTGCTTGCACCACATCTCCGACTTTTACATTGATATTTTGATTATAGCCATAAAGGGATAAATCTTTTTCGCCATGTTTTAAAACAATAAGCCAACCATAACCCGCTAATTTGCTTGCAGAAATCACTTCTCCTGGATAAATCGCTTTTACTTTTGTGCCAAAAGGCGCTTGAATAACCACGCCACTCCAACGCAACTCGCCTAATTGATGACTACCAAAAGTATGCAAAATTTTTCCTTTTACAGGCGCGCTATGTTGATATTTTGCTGGCCCTAAACCGCGCTGAGCTAAGCTTAACAAGGCTTTATTACGCGCTTCTTGTTGGCGTAACAAGGCTTGCTGTTTAGCCTTAGCAATTTGTGCCTGTAAGGCTTTTTCATTAGCGATAAGTTCGGCTAATTTTTTTTGTTCAAGGGTAAGAATTTCTTGTAACTGCGTTAAACGCTGTTGATAATTTTCTTGGCTAATTTTTTGTTTTTGCTGTAATTGGCTTAATTCTGCTTGTTGCTTTTGTAGTTCTTCTTGTTCATTTTTTAAGGCGTCATTTTGTGCAACTAAAGCCTTCTCGTTATTTTGTAAGGCTTGTAATAATTGAGTTTTTTGCGCATATAAACGTTGCATATATTGTTTTAGCACCAAATTTTTCGCCGGTTGTTCGCCTAGGATTTTTTCTAAAAAATTAGGATTAAGCTTTGCTTGATAAATGGTGTGAATAATTTCTTTTAATTCTTCTTTTTGCTGATGCAATTTTGATTGCAAACGTTGTTGTTCTTGTTGAATTTCATTTTGTTTTTGTTTGGTTTTGAGTATTTTTTGCTGTAATTGATGTAAATTTTTCGCGCTTTGTTGAAGTTCTTTTTTTAAAGCATTTACTTCATTTTGCAAACTTTTTTTATTTTTTAGATGAGAATCAACGGTGGACTTTTGTTGAGAAATTTGCGCTTGCAACTGCGTTAATTCATGAGCAAAACTCACATTTAGCAATAAACTGCTTACGCAAAGGGAAAGAAAAATATTTTTTTTCATTTTTATCAATACCTTAAAAAGAGTGTAAAATATAGCACCATTTAGCAAAAAAATTAAACGTTATTAAAAGGAAACGAAAAGTATGAATATTGTATTTAATTCTGATGATAATTATGCGCCTTATTTAAGTACGGTTCTTTTGAGTATTATTAAACAGCATCTAGAAACGCCTGTGCATTTTTGGATTTTAGAATTAAATATGGCGGAAGAATCACAAAAGTATTTAACGCAACTTTGTGCTCAATACAATAAAGAAATTACCTTCATTCATATTAAAGAAGATGATTTTAGCGATTTACCTTTAACGGTGAAATATATTTCACCTGTGACGTATGCGCGTTTATTTATGGCGCAGTATTTACCACAAGATTTGGACAAAGTACTTTATTTAGATATTGATTTAATGGTAAATCAGCCTTTAACGGATTTTTATCAAACAGATTTAACTCATTACGTTCTAGCGGCGGTGCCAGATGTCTTACTGAGCGGTTTGCAAGCGGACTATAAAGCAACTTTAGGTTTAACGGAAAAGGATATTTATTTTAATGCAGGCGTGCTTTTAATTAATTTAAAGGCATATCGCAAATATAATATGCGAGCGGAAATTTTGCAGATGTTAAAAAATTGCCCAGAATTTTCTTATCAAGACCAAGATATGTTGAATTATATTTTTAAAGGTCAGGTTTTATTTTGTGATTTACGTTATAACTTCCAATCAGCTTTACGTCAAAATTTCAGTAAATTTAAACAATTACAATCACTATTGGGCCATGTTAATTGCACAATGCCCGTTGCGATCTTTCACGATACGGGACGCGTTAAAGCTTGGAATGTGAAATCTTCTAATATTAGCAGTGTGCTTTTTAGTCAATATTTAAGCTTATTAACCCCCCCCTACCTAAAAGTTGGGAAAGTAAAATAGCAAAAGTGCCTTTTAGTATGCGCATTAAAAGAATTTTGCGTAAATGGAAATATCAATATATTTACCGAATTTATTAAGAAAAAACTCTGCAAAGATCGCACGCCTTTGGATTTTTGGCTATAATAAGCAAAGTTTTTTATTAACTTTTTGAAACGAAGGAGTTTCTCATGGAATTAGTGTTTATTCGTCACGGTTTTAGTGAATGGAATGCAAAAAACTTGTTTACAGGTTGGCGCGATGTCAATTTAACAGAACGTGGTGTGAGTGAAGCGCAAGCTGCAGGTAAAAAATTACTTGAAGCGGGCTATGAATTTGATATCGCATTTACTTCAGTTTTAACACGTGCAATTAAAACTTGTAATATCGTGTTGGAAGAATCTCACCAACTTTGGATTCCACAAATTAAAAACTGGCGTTTAAATGAACGTCATTATGGGGCTTTACAAGGTTTAGATAAAAAAGCAACGGCAGAAAAATACGGTGAAGAACAAGTTCATGTATGGCGCCGTTCTTACGACACATTACCACCATTATTATCCCCTGAAGACCCAAATTCAGCTCATAATGATCGTCGTTATGCGAACTTACCTGCTGACGTTGTACCAAATGGTGAAAACTTAAAAGTGACTTTAGAACGTGTTTTACCTTTCTGGGAAGATCAAATTGCACCAGCATTATTAGAGAAAAAACGTGTTTTAGTTGTTGCGCACGGTAACTCTTTACGCGCTTTAGCTAAACATATTATCGGCATTTCTGATGAAGACATTATGGATTTTGAAATTCCAACAGGACAACCATTAGTACTTCAATTAGATGAAAAATTAAACTTCTTAGGTAAACATTACCTTTAAGAAAGTGAAAAAAGAAAAGGCGCAGGAATGCGCCTTTTTTTATGCTTTTTCGTTGAAAAAAAACTCGCACCGAATTTTCGGCGCGAGAGCTGAAATTATTTTTCAGCCATTAAGGCTTCGATTTCTTCCATTTCTTTTGGCACAGCGGAAGTTAAATTTTTATTACCGTATTCGGTAATTAAAATATCGTCTTCGATGCGTACGCCAATACTTTTATATTTTTCAGGAATATCCAGTTTTTCGGATAAATAAAGCCCAGGTTCTACGGTAATGACCATACCTGGTTCTAATGGGCGATCGCGTTTTTTGCTATTGCGATCGGCATTGTTGCGATCTTTTGAATAAGAGCCAGCATCATGCACATCCAAACCAAGCCAGTGGCCAAGACTGTGCATATAGAAAGGACGGTAGGCTTCATTTTGGATTAAGGTTTCAACATCGCCATGTAAAACGCCTAATTCTACTAAACCTTCAACCATAATTCGGATAACTTCAGCATTAACATCTTGCACGCAATTACCGGGTACTAAAAGCTCAATCGCTCGTTTTTGAGCGGTTAAAACGAGTTGATAAATATCTTTTTGAGCATCGCTAAATTTTCCGTTTACTGGGAAAGTTCGGCTAATATCACCGGCGTACATGGCAAATTCTGCGCCCGCGTCAATCATCAATAAGTCGCCGTCTTTTAGCGGTTGGTCATTTTCGGTGTAATGCAAAATGCAAGCGTTTTCACCACCGGCTACAATACTGCCATAAGATTCATAACGTGCGCCGTGGCGATTAAATTCGTGAAGGATTTCGCTGGCAATTTCATATTCCATACGATTAGGGCGAGTTTCACGCATCGCACGAATATGGGCGAGGGCAGAAATTTGCGCCGCTTGTTGCATTAAAGCAATTTCCGCGCGAGATTTAAATAAACGCATTTCATCAAGAATTAAAGCGAAATTTTCCTGTTCGCTAAAATGTGGCAATTTAGCACAAAATTCGGCGCGAGCTTTAGCGCAATCTTGTTGAGTTGGACGTAAATATAAACAGGATAAATTCTGCGTTAACTCAGGGAAGATTTTCTCAAAATCAGCAATATCAAAGGCTTTATCAAGATTTAATGCGCTTGGTGCTTTTTCAATGCCTAAACGGCGACCATGCCAGGTTTCCATTAAGGGATCATTGGGACGTAAGAAAAGTACGCTTTCTTGGCGATCCCCTTGTTTGATTAAGACTAAAATGGCGCTCGGCTCGTTAAATCCAGTTAAATACCAGAAATTACTTTCTTGGCGGAATGGATAATTACAGTCATTATTGCGTGTTTGTTCTTCTGCTGAAAATAATACCGCCACGCTATTATTGGCCATTTGAGTGAAAACACGGCGACGACGTTCGGCAAATTCAGCCATCGGCAATTCGGTTAAATAAGCGAGATCCATTTTTTTCTCCTTAAATTGAATTAATGTAGTGTTGGATTATCCTGAATGGAATTGTATTTTGCACAAAAATGCACATAAAATAATAAAACGGTAGCACTAATGTAATCAATCACTTCTTCAACAGCATCAGCAAGTTCTTGTTTATCTTCATCTTCATCGTAGCTTAATTTAGCAATTTCTTGTAAATCATCTAAGCCTTCGCCTACTTCACCGGTTTGTTTATCTAAATCTTTTTGCATTAAGCCTAAACCAAGTAAAAAGTGGTTAATCCAACCTGAAAGGGCATCGGCTTGCGCAAATACATCTTCACAGGTGGTTTCGTTATTAGGTAAGAAAAGACGGAAATTGAAAGAAAGCGGATTGCGTAATAAATTTTGCGTGTCTTGGAAAAGGCTTTCGCTACTTTCCATTAATGTTGCAGGATAAGCTTGGTCATCATTGGTAAATTTGAATAATAAACTTTGCCATTGTTCATCGGCGACATTGCCACAAATAAGGCCAGTTAAAAAACCGTGTAATTCGGCAGGATTGATACCAATTTCCGCTTGTTGTAATAATTGGTTTAATGATGAGTATCGAGAGTTTTTTAGCATAATCAGCTCCTTAAAAAATGATGCGTAGTTTAGCATTTTTAAATCAGGTTATTCAAAATTAAGCAAGAAAAAAGCTTTGCCTTTTTATACCGATTTGAAGTCAGATTGTGGCATAATAAAAAAACTTTTTATTTAAATTATTGGAGAAATTATGTCCGCATCCCCTGTTGAAGTGACTGTTTTTGGTCAAGTATTACGTTTAGGTTGTCCTGAAGGGCAAGAGGAGTTTCTTCGCCAAGCCGCACAAGAACTAAGCGACCGCGTTTTAAAAATGAAAGAACGTACAGGGATTATTAGCACAGAGCGCGTACTTTCGATCGTGGCGTTAAATTTAAGTTTTGAATTATTGCAAGAGCAACAAAAACATAAAAATTTAGAAAGTATCATTGCTGAACGTATTCAACAACTTGATAGTTCCCTTGAACGCGTCAATATTTCTAAAGGCAATTTTTAATTGTTTAAAAATTATGAAAGCTCATTAAATTCCATAAAATAAGCTAGTTTTCAGTAAAAAATTAAGTTAGTATTGCAACAGATTTCCTGAGATGCTCGCCAGCGGATGATGTCCCTGAGCCGATAATTAAAATCTATCGAGTTGGTTTCCAAGTATTGGTGTGTAGGCTTACCTTGTAGTAAGAAACCTAAAAATATTTTAACTAACTCCCTTGAACCTTCGGGTTCAAGGACTTAATCTGCAGCGGCATCTTGGGTTTTTTCTTTTGGAAAATCCATGTCAAAAAACATCGCTCAACTTCCTGTTCATCATCAAAAAAAACGCCAAGCATTACGTCAAGAAATGCGCCAAAAACGCCAAAATTCTGCCTTGCTGACGGCCCTTGCTGAAGAAACCTTTATTCAAAAAGTCTGCGAATTTATCACTCAACAAAAAGCCAAAACTGTCGCTTTATATTTTTCCTTTGACGGTGAAGTGCCGACGGAAAAACTTATTCAAACCTTATGGCAAAAAGACATCAAGGTGTGCTTGCCTATTTTGCATCCTAAGGAAAAAGGCCAACTTTTGTTTTTGTCTTATGAAAAAAATACGCCGATGGAAAAGAATAAATTTGGCATTCTTGAACCTTGTTTTAAGCAAGAAAATTTAGTGCCTTTAGAGAACATCGACATTATTTTTACGCCTTTAGTAGCCTTTGATAAACAGCATTATCGGCTTGGTCTGGGCGGAGGATTTTATGATCGTACGCTAGAAAATTGGCAACAGAAAAATTTTCTTCCCGTAGGTTTAGCTTATACTTGGCAAGAAGTGGAAAATTTACCGCTTGCGCCTTGGGACGTGCCACTTTTTCAGATTATTACCGACTAAAAGGCACTTCGCGCCGAAATTTTTCTTAGCCTTAAAGGCGCATAAATTTTTTAAAAGTAGGATTTGCATGCAACTTGTTAGTGTGGCGTTACCTGTGCCACTTTTTCAAATTTTTGATTATTTATTACCTGAAAATAGCCATGTTGTGCAAGGTGCGCGAGTGGAAGTGCCATTTGGTTCGCAAAAAAAAATAGGGATTGTGGTAGGTTTTCCGCAAAATCCTTGCGTAGATTTGGCAAAATTGAAACCCATTTATCGAGTATTAGATACAGAAAGTTTATATTCTGATGCTTTATGGCGACTGCTTTTGTGGGGCGCTCAATATTATCACACCGCCTTAGGCGAGGTTTTGTATAACGCCTTACCTGTGCATTTGCGTCAAGGCAAAAGTGCGACGCAAGCAAGTAAAATTTTATGGAAACCAACTTTAGAAGGCTTACAGGCTTTGGAAAATCCGAAAACGGCGTCTTTGTCAGCTAAACGTCAAGAAGCCTTATGCGCCGCACGCGATGGTGAAATGGAAAAAGGTCATAACCCATATAATGCGAGCATTTGGTCGGCGTTAAAAAAACACGAATGGATCGAAGAAGAAAAAGCCCCTGTGCGCATACAAACTTGGCAAGAAAAATTAGCTGGGCAAGAGATCACTCGCGCCGAAAATGTGTTGCGCTTAAATACAGAACAAGCCTTGGCCTTAAGTTTATTAGAAAGTCAGCAAGGCTTTCAAACTTGGTTATTAGATGGCGTAACGGGTTCGGGCAAAACGGAAATTTATTTGCAATATATTGCGCATATTTTGCAACAAGGAAAGCAAGTTTTGGTTTTAGTGCCAGAAATTGGTTTAACGCCACAAATGGGGCAACGCTTTCGAGCGCGCTTTAATGTGACGCTGGATATGTTGCATTCTAATGTGAAAGACAACGAACGTTTACGCATTTGGCAACGCGTGAAAAGTGGGCAAACCGCGATTTTAATCGGCACGCGCTCAGCACTTTTTACGCCTTTTCAAGACTTAGGCTTAATTATTCTTGATGAAGAACATGATCGCTCTTTTAAACAGCAAGACGGCTGGCGTTATCACGGGCGAGATCTTTCCGTCGTGTATGCAAAAATATTAAATATTCCTATTTTACTTGGCTCTGCAACGCCAAGTTTAGAAACCTTGCATAACGTAGAACAAGGGAAATATCGCCGTTTAACCTTAACCAAACGAGCGGGAAAAGGTTCACCTTTGCATCATTTTGTGATTGATATGAAAAAACAAGCGGTGCGTAATGGTTTATCTGTAAGTTTAATTGAAAAAATTCGCGCCCATTTGGCTTGCGGTAATCAAGTGTTACTTTTTTTAAATCGTCGCGGTTTTGCGCCGGTGTTGTTATGTCATGAATGCGGTTGGATTGTAAATTGCCAACATTGCGATAAGCCTTTGACTTATCATCAGAAAAAACGCGTTTTACGCTGTCATCATTGCGGTTCTCAAAAGGCCATTCCTATGCAATGTGGGCAATGTGGTTCGACTTATTTAATCACCACCGGATTAGGCACCGAGCAGTTAGAAAATAATTTACAGGAAATTTTTCCAGAAACCTTGATTACTCGCATTGATCGTGACAGCACCGCACGCAAAGGGGCGTTGGAAAAGCAGTTAAAAGCCGTTGAGCAAGGTCAAAGTCAAATTTTAATTGGCACGCAAATGTTAGCTAAAGGACATCATTTCCCTAATGTAACGCTCGTTGCAATTTTAGATGTCGATGGCGCATTATTTTCTTTGGATTATCGAGCAGAAGAGCAATTAGCGCAGTTGTATGTACAGGTTTCAGGACGAGCAGGACGGGCGGAAAAAGCCGGTGAAGTGATTTTGCAAACCCATTATAAAGATCATCCTTTATTGCACACGTTACTCGCCAAAGGCTACGGAGATTTTGCTAAAACTGCGTTGCAACAGCGCAAAATGATAGGATTACCGCCTTACAGTGCGCAAGCGTTAATTCGTGGACAAAGTAAAAATAGCGCAAATAGCGAACAATTATTGCAAAAAATGGCAAATTATTTACAAAATCTTCAGGTGGCAGAGTTGCAAATTTTAGGGCCAATGCCAGCACCAATGGCTAAAAAAGCGGGTATGAGTCGCTGGCAACTTTTATTGCAACATCCCAACCGTCAAGTTTTACAAAAGGTATTGCATCATTTTCCTCATGATACTTTTTTAAGCAGTACAGTACGTTGGCACATCGATATTGATCCGCAAGATTTAAGTTAATGGCAAAATAGCTAAAATGAGTTAAAAAAAGCGCGCATTTAGGCTAGAAAGCACATAGAAATTTCAGTAAAATTCAAGCCGTTGTAAATAAACACAGTAAAACTAAGGATAAGAAAAGGGAAAGGATATGGCCAAAAAAATTTCGGCGCGAACAAGTGTGAAAAAAACAAAAAAACAATCTAAAAAAGCGATAATTATCAGTGTGTTAATTATTTTGTTTTGCGCTGTTGGCGCATTGTTTATGCTCACCAAGCAAAGCAAAGTGGAAACAATAGAACCTGTAAAAGAAGAGGTTAAGCCGAAGGTAGAATTACCGCCACCGCCAGAGGAAAAATGGAGTTATATCAAAGCGTTAGAAAGTAGAACAGTAAATGATAACGGCCAGCAGACGCAAAATAAGCAAAACCATTCAGCGTCAGAAAAGCTGAGCAAAACTACGCAGAAAAAAGAAACAGGCTTATGGGCGGTTTTAGATAATACGCAAACGGACACTGTACAAAAGAGCAAACCACAAATAAGTAGTGGCAAAGTTTTTGGCTTGCAATGTGGCGCATTTGATCAACAAAATCAAGCAGAAACGCGTCAAGCCAAATTGGCAATGTTAGGCTTTAGTGCACATATTGAAAAAGGCGGAAAATGGTATCGTGTTTTTATTGGCCCGATTGGTACGCGTAGTCAAGCGCAACAGGCTTTAAATAAAACGCAAGGCACGGTAGATTGCCTGGTTATCGCGATGTAAGTTTTTTATTTTTACCACATTCAGCCATTTTTTCGCGCAATAAATTTTGTTTGTTCTTTCAGTGGGGATTTAAAAGAAAAGGCAAAGTTACGTTATTTTTCCGAAAAAACGCCCACTTGCGCCGAAAAATTGGTTAATTTGATGTTTGTTTGTGCAAACGAGAAAAAAAATAAAAAAAGTTGTTGATTATTAAAATAAACTGAGTATTATACGCCCCCGTTACAGCGAAAAGGGTCGTTAGCTCAGTCGGTAGAGCAGTAGACTTTTAATCTATTGGTCGAAG
>JAHHQY010000045.1 GCA_020026115.1 Actinobacillus sp.
GGAATGTAAATCTAAATCACCTCTTATACTATATATTTTTCTTAAAATTTTTATCTTAAAAAGACCTTTTTTCAGCGTTTTTTTAGCTTTTTTAACGCAAGGTTGTTTGTTTTTTCTGCAAACGAACACATAAAATAAAAAAAATTTCGGCACAATTTTTAATCTCGCACCGAAATTTTCCCTTTTTATTGGTTAAAATAAAAGCATTTGATCCTGATTAACTTTTTTCTCTTGTAGGTTTCTCTCCCCAAGTAAAATTGCCATCTGTGCAAATTGCTTTTCCGTTACTAACAAGGCTCGAATCGCTCCCTCTTTGGGTAAATGTTGCTTAATGCGTTTAAAGTGCTTTTGCATACTCTCTCGCCCACGCAAAATGCGACTATAAACGGAAAGTTGTAACATTTGGTAGCCATCTTTTTTCAAAAACAAGCGAAATTGGTTGGCCGCTTTTCGCTTTTCTTCGGTGGTTACAGGCAAATCAAAAAAAATGATATATCGCATAAAGGTTACCTCTTCACTCATATTTATGCTCCTTTAAAGCTTGCATTTCTGGCAATTTTAAATATTGTGCATTGTGGCTTTTTATCGCGTATTGTAATGACCCAATACAACGGTCAATCGCCGCTAATACGGAATAATGCTGTTCTTTAAAATGCATTTCATAATTTAGCAAAGCCACTAATTGATGTTTATTTTGCGGTGTCAATTCCTCTGTTAACTGATTTTCTTGCCATAACGTCCATACTTTTAAATCCACCAACGGACGAAAGGGTTCAATAAAATCATCAGCTAAATTAAACGGATTAACCTCACTACAATGAAAAATACCTAATTGTGGAAGCCAACCATATTGTACTAAAGCGCGAGCTACAGCAGAACGCAACACGCTATAAGCATAATTTAAATGTGCGTTAATGGGGTTTTCTTGCTTGCGACAAAAGGTATGGCCAAAAACTTCTTTAAAATACACCATCGCCGCATGCCCTTCTTGTTGCGTACTGTCACCAGACAGCACTTTTTGCGCAAATAAATTTAAGCGTTGACTGCTTTGCTTATAGCCTAAATGCTCTAACACAAAGGCTTGATTACGAATTTTGCGTTTGACCACTTCCGCCCACAGTCGTTTTTTCATAGCTTTACTTACTTGTAACTGCAATTTTAATAATTGCAAAGGTCTTGAATATTGCCCAAATGGCAACCATTGACCACAAGGTAAATGCTGTCCATCACAGGTAATTAAGGTTATCCCTTGTTCAGCAAGAGCAGAAAGAAGCGGGGTCGTAATCACAGTTTCGCGATTTTGCACAAGAATTACTGCTAAATCTTCTAAAGGAACGCTATACCTTATCTCCCCTTGTTGAATTGATAGTTGGTTGTTTTTTAAAGCTAATTTTCCACCTTTTTCAATTACGATCGTTCGCCAAGTCATTGGACCTCCTATTTCGCAACTTACAAAAAAGCCCCACACAATGGCGGGGCGATGAAACTATTTAAAACCTTGTCGAACTTCTTTTTTGCAAGGTTTACTAATATGGCCTAAAACATCCACTTCATATTTTTCAATATTTAATGCTTTTCTTACACCAATATCTATTTCTCCATCTTTGTATTCTGTTTTTGCATTATCATGCACCTTTAATTTAATAGTACCGCACCCTCTATGTGTACTAATGTAGTAGCCTAAGACTGTTTTTTCCTTAGTCGTCACTTTAATTAAATCATTAGGATAAATAGAATATATAAATTCCGCTTGTTCATCCATGTCTTCCCATTCATCTTCATTTTTCTTTCCTTTAATCGCTTTGGTTGGTAAAATGCCTTTTACAACTTGCCACGCATATACCGGCACAAGGAAGTATTCGCCTTTTTTCACAAATAAATCCACGCGGACCATTTTTGGCTTCTCTGCAAAACCTGTGCCTTGATGTAGAATTACTCCATTTTTCTTTATATCAATAAAAAGTTTAACAGATTTTACTATCTGCCCACCTTTTTTATAGAAAGGTTCCGCAAAAGCCTGCTTAGGTTTATTATTAAAGGCTTCTAAACGAGCTTTTAAGCCTTGATATAAATCTCGATTACGCTCAATATCCACCATTTTTTCTAAATCTGATAATTTCAGTTCCGTTAATTTTTTACGGGCAGTACTTTTGTTTTCCGCTAAATATTTTGGTGAACGTACGGTTGCATCATGACCTTGTCTTGAGAGAGAACGTTTTGGCATACGCGAAACAAATAAAGGTCGCACAAACTCTGCCCATTTTTCGGCGCGATCTGGCACTTTTTCTGCCAATTCTTCTGCGGGATGATCACTAAACACTCGCACATTTACTTCTTGCGTGAAAAATTCCCAAGGTTGTGGAAAATGCGGTTTTTTGGCGCGAATAATTTCACCTGTTTCATAATCAATATATTTGCACTCTTTTTGCTTAACGTAACGAGTAATTTTTTGTTGCATTGCGGGCGTTGAACAAGCAATAACAATGGCGTCCATAGCATGGTGACGGTCATTTTCATCACGAGATTTTTTAATGCCCCAATAGCCTCGTAATAAAGCGGTAATTCGTCCATTTGGCGTAAAAACAGGCCCTTTTAAAGCAAGATGATCTTTTATCCAATTCGTTAAAAAGCGTGAAATATAACGGGTATCGTTTAAGTTACGCGTTATAAAGGCTTTTTCATCAATGCTTTTAGTTATTAAACGTTGTTTTTTTATTGGTGAAGCGGAGGAAATCTGTACCCGAGCGACATAGTTTTCCCATTTTTCAGCATCATGGCCAAACCATTCATATGGCGTTTTATTACCTTTATTTTGGTTTTCTCCTGCTAAAACCAATGCTTTATTATTAAAGCTATCATCCCATGTGCGTGAAAATGGTAAAACGTGATCAATTTCTACATAACCTTTTTCATTTAAACGTAGAATATCTAAGGTTTTGCCTGAATATAAGCATTTTTCATTTTGCTCTTCATATAAACGCATTTTCAAAATATCTTTCCCTTTTGGTTCACCTAAAAAGTTTGGGAAATTCTCTTTAAATTTCAAAATGGCATCGTTACGATTTTTTGCATTAACCTTTTGCTGATTTTCAATTTTTCCACGTTCTTTAGCAGATTTACCTAATTCACGCCCCGATTCAATATGTACGCGCGCAGGCATACCATATTGACGAATAATGGCGTTAATCACTTTACGACATTGAGTAACCGCACGTAAAACCACGGGATTACGAACATCATTTAGCTTTTGATTTTTTTTACCATAATGATCCCCATACACGGCTTTACAGGCTTCATCATATCGTTGTCCGCTTTCCATAGCTGGAAGAATTTTTCTTAACGCAGTTAATGACAATCCAATAAATTTAGAAAAGTTAATATTTTCTAATAAGGCTTCAAGTACATCATCAGATAAATTGAGCGGTGCAATATTTTCACGAATATCTTTATCTGTTTTATATAAAGAAAAAACGGTTCCAATTCCGTCTAATTTTTCAGGGGACACACTTAAGGCTTGCCATTCCTTTTTCAAACCAGCACCTGTTAAAGCTTTGCGAATGCTGTGATAGCCTTTTAATTCCATGAAAACTTTATTTTCGGCTTTTTTCACTATTTCTTCTTCTTTTAGTTCTTTTTGTTCTTTTTTGGAATTACCATTATCATAAAAGAGGCCTTTAAAATAAGTTTTATCATTTAAATTTAATGCTTTTCGTACTTGGCTGTATTTTAAAGAGGCTTTGTTATAAGGTTCTGCTAATAACAACGCTCGTTCTTCAGCGCTTAATGCTCGTTCTTTTCCGCCTTCTTCTAGGCGTAAATTATTTAATTTCGTCAACCACACAAAACGTTCTGCCGAATAAGTCATTTTGGCCGCTTTATATTCATTTTCAAAGGCACACTTACCCACCATTTTTAAAAGAGCATCTCCTGACAATGCTGGATATTGATGCATTAATAGATCACAAAATTTCGCTTCAAAGCTTTCAGCGGTGAAAGGATTACCAAATTGACGTTGTTGGCTAAATAATAACTGCATTTCGAGCTTTAAGTCGTTACGATCGAAAGTATGAGAATAACTTCCTTGGTGGTTTCTTAAATTTTCACCAAACTCCGCTAAAGCTAATTCAGCACAGGTTTGATAATGCTTTTCTTGCAATAATTCGTGATTTTGTTTCACACCACTTAATAATTTCCCTTTTTCTTTGTCTGTTGTTTGGCTTTCTGATTTACGTTGAGATAAATAACCACGATGTTTCAATAAATGCAGTAAAACAGCACTCCATTCTTTCGCGTTTAATTTTTCTGTTAAGCCTTTAACACGTAATTCCCAAGGATTATTTGGTAAATCACGAATTTGACGTTCTGTTAAAAAATCATCTTGTTGTAAAACACCCGCTTGCAATAATAAAGCCTTTGCTTTACGCATACGCAAAGCTCGACGATGAATGGTTCGACGCTGTGAACGTGCTAAACGGCGTTCAGCATTGTTAGAAGCTTCTGGAAAGATGCGTACACCAAAATCTAATAAGCCTACTGGATTTTCATCTTTATCTATTGAAACTAACGCCCAACCAATAGAGGCAATACCTACATCAAGACCTAACACATAGGAATGCTGTTGTTTATTTTGCATTTTTTTCTCCTTTTGTTAAAAAATAAAAAAATTGGCTAATTATAACAATTTATATACAACAAGTACTATTGCATAGCGATAAAATAATGACAATTTATTTAAAATAACGCTTTGAAAAATAAGTTTTATTGATTTTCGCTATAAAAAGAAATAAACAAACAAAAGTTTGACACTCCACAACAATCTTTATATAATTGTCGGCGTTGTATCACAGCAAAATGAGAAACGTTGTTACAATAAGTTGAAATAGACGCAATGCTCTGTCCCTTGAAACTTCGGTTTCAAGGGACATCACTTTTTTAGGGCATTTATTTTAAAAATCCCTTCCCTTCTTACTTTTCCATACCTTGCAAAACTACTCTGGCAATACAGGCATAATCAATCGAGCAATAAAAGCAATGACGCATAAAATCAAGGTGATTTTACGATAAGATAAATAACGTTGTGGGATAAAAAGTGCGAAAAAAGAAAGGCTAAAGAGAACGAAAAGCTCGATTAAATTAGCTAAGCTTTGCGCGCCGAAATTTAGGGCAGTTAAGGTTGACCAAAATAAACTTGGCGTCAATAAAACAACCACTTTTTGCCCAATAATCCGACAAATAACATTTTTTTGCATAACAAAAGACATTGAGAAAAATTGATTTTGCACCCATCGCAATCTCTGAGTGCAAGCGAATACAGAATTTTTGCAGAGCTTAAAAGCGTTGCGTATTTATTCATCCTCTTTTTTAAAACAACGCGAACTATGTTTAGGAATTTGCTCTTCTTTAGGCGGTAATTGCATATAGTTTCCATAATATTGCGTTAAATGGTGGTGATAGCCGTTCATACAAGGAAATTCCTTCCCCTCAAAAGGCAAGTTAATTAAAGAACTAAAATGCTCACAAGACATAAAAGACTTTTCCCAACACGCATATTCAGAAAGAAATAAGCCGATATTTTTTGAACTTTCAAGTGGACTAATCTTATGCAAATACGCGATATTTTCTTCCATTTTATTGAAAAAATAATGGGCTAACTTTTTATAAAGCCAAGGAAAAGCCGTTTTCTTTTCGCCTAACATACGTTTTCGGCAAGAATGAAAATGTACATTTAAGCGTCGATGTTTTTTCATTAAACGAAAAAGTAATGCTTTATCTTCAGGTACGCCATCATAAATAAAAATATCAATAAATAATGGCATTCTTTTTTGGTGATGATCATAAAGATAAATCTGTTTGTGATTGAATTTTGCGCAAAATCCTGCGTATGGGCTGGTTATATCATCTACTCGCACTAAGTCATATTTTTGTATCGCTTTTTCTTGCCATACTTTAATTAACTTTTGGTACTGATCGCGTAACATATAAAGATCAATGTCATCATCCCAAGGAATAAAACCTTGATGACGTACCGCGCCTAACAAGTTTCCGCCACCTAAGGAATATTGAATATCATTTTCTGCACATAAAGCTGAAAAATCATCAAGCATACTTAATAAGGCTTGTTTTTGCTCATCTAAATTAAGTTCCACTTTCATTTTCTCCATTATTAAAAGCTAGGCTATTTTTTAGTCGCCATTTTGCGGACATAATTTATACTTAATCAATGAGCATAAATTTTTATTTTACCTATACCGCTCATAAAAAATAAAAAAGAAGCGCAATGACTGCGCTTCTTTCTGATGCTCATTAACCTAAAATTGTGGCTAATTCTGCACTGACTTCTTCAACTTTTTTCGTACCATCTAAACGGAAATATTGACCTTTACCTTCTTTTGCATCGGCTTGGTAATAATCCACTAATGGTTTTGTTGTTGTGTGGTAGACTTTTAAGCGATCTAATACTGTTTCTGGTTTGTCGTCGGCACGGATAATTAAATCTTCGCCTGTTACGTCATCTTTACCTTCCACTTTTGGTGGGTTGTAAACAACGTGGTAAGAACGACCAGAAGGTTGATGAACACGGCGTCCGCTCATACGTTCTACAATCACTTCATCTGGCACATCAAATTCTAAAACATAGTCAATATCAATGCCAACCGCTTTTAAGGCGTCCGCTTGCGGAATGGTACGTGGGAAACCATCTAATAAGAAACCTTTTTCGCAATCACGCTGTGCAACTCGATTTTTCACTAAAGCGATAATTAAATCATCAGGAACTAATTTACCTTCATCCATTAACACTTTCGCTTGTTTGCCTAAATCGGTGCCTGCTTTAATTGCTGCGCGTAACATATCCCCAGTTGAAATTTGTGGAATACCATATTTATTCATAATAAATTGCGCTTGAGTACCTTTGCCTGCACCTGGTGCACCTAAAAGAATAATGTTCATCGGAACCTCTTTGTTATAGATAAAAAACGCAAGCACTTTACCCAAAATCAGGAGAAAACTCAATAAATGAACGATGATTTTCTTACTTTTTTTTCTCTTGTTGGATAATTAAGCGAAATTTCGGCGCAAGGCCCTTTTTACTTTACGAATTCTCTTCTCGCCAAGGCGCGACCCAAAATAAGCACAACATACCTGGAATGGCTAAAAAGAAACAAAGCCAAAAATAATGATAATAACCTAAAGCATCAATCAATACGCCCGCTTGGCTATTTAAAGTTGCACGCGGTAAGGCGGATAAACTGGTAAAAAGGGCTAATTGCGTTGCGGTATAAAGCGGATTGGTTTCTCGCGCCATAAAAGCCACAAAGGCAGATGTGCCAAGTCCAATGCCGATATACTCAGCTGCGACCACCAAACTTAAAGCTAATAAGGCAAAATTATCCACCTCTTCAAAACGTCCAAAATGAGCCAACCAAGCAAAACCTAAAATCGTAATAATTTGCACAAAACCAAATAACCACAAAGCACGATTAATCCCTGTTTTGAGCATAATAATGCCACCAACAATGCTGGCTACAACCATCGGCCATAAAGAAGCATTTTTCACCACTAAACCAATTTGCGTTTTACTAAACCCCATATCTAAATAAAAAGGGGAAATAAGCGCAGTGGCCATACTGTCGCCTAACTTATACAGAAAAATAAAAAGCAAAATACCGAAAGCACTTTTTATCCCCTTTCGCGAAAAAAATTCATGAAAAGGCTCAAGAACATTTTCTTTTAAGGTGCGGTGTTTTTTTAATGGAATATTTGGCTCAGTACTTAACACCAAGGTTAAAAATAGCCCTGGTAACATAAATAAACTGGTGATGATAAAAACATCTCGCCATGCAAAATAGTCCGCTAAAATTAAAGACAGTGAACCAGGCACAAGTCCTGCAATACGATAAGCGTTAACGTGAATGGAATTGCCTAAGCCTAATTCACTGTCAGGCAGTATCTCGCGCCGAAAAGCGTCCAGCACAATATCTTGACTGGCAGAAAAAAACGCAACTAAGGTAGCAAGGCCGGCAATGCTATATAAACCAACTTGGCTTTGTGGATTTAACCAACCAAAAGCCATTAAGGACAGTAAAAGCAACACTTGCGTAATCAACATCCAACCTCGTCTGCGCCCTAAAAATGGCGGAACAAAACGATCCATAAAAGGCGACCATAAAAATTTCCAGGTAAAAGGCAAGGTGACTAAGGTAAAAAAGCCGATTGTTTTTAAATCCACCGCTTCTGAGCGCAACCAAAGTGGCAACAAAGAAACGAGAATATACAAAGGCAAGCCTGAGCTAAAGCCCGTAAAAATACAAATCAGCATATTTCGGCTAACAATTTGTTTTAATAAAGATTGAGAGGCAGATTGTTCTAAAGTCATAGGGCGAGTATAAAAAGCTAACAATAATTGTGCAGTATAAAAGCTTTTAAAGAGTGTGATAAGTTTTTTTTATCTTTTTCTTAAAGCAAACGATTGCGAAATAATCTTTTTCAGTTAGAATACGCGCCATCTCTCCCCTACCAACGAGGTTGTCTTTATGTCACTAAATACTTTCTTTGAACTTTCTAAACGCCAAACTTCCGTGCGCCAAGAACTCACCGCTGGGCTAACCACGTTTTTAGCCATGGTTTATTCCGTTATTGTCGTGCCGAATATGCTCAGCCAAGCGGGCTTTCCGAGTGAAAGCGTTTTTATCGCAACCTGTTTAGTTTCAGGTTTTAGTACGATTTTAATTGGCTTATGGGCCAATGCGCCGATGGCCATTAGCTCAGCCATTTCCTTAACCGCTTTTACGGCTTTTAGTTTAGTTTTAGGACAAAATGTCAGTATTCCGGTTGCACTCGGTGCCGTTTTTTTAATGGGGGTGATTTTTACCGTCGTTTCCGTCACGGGTGTTCGCGCTTGGATTTTACGCAATTTACCCATTAGCCTTGCGCAAGGTACGGGCATTGGTATCGGGCTTTTCTTATTGCTCATTGCAGCCAATGGGGTTGGCATTGTCGTTGGTAATCAAGCCGGTTTACCCGTTAAACTAGGCGATTTTTCTTCCTTCCCTGTTTTAATTTCACTTGTAGGTTTAGCCGTTACCATCGCCCTTGAAGCAAAAAAAATTAAAGGTGGGATTTTATGGGTAATTTTAGCCATTACCCTAATCGGTTGTCTTTTTGACCCTAACGTACAATACAACGGGGTTTTCAAAATGCCGTCTTTTGGTGAAGAGTCTTTATTTTTCGCGTTAGATATTAAAGGCGCATTACAGCCGGCTATTTTGCCTGTGGTTTTAGCCTTAGTGATGACCGCCATTTTTGATGCCACAGGCACTATTCGCGTGGTAGCTGGTCAAGCAAACTTACTCGATAAACGAGGCCATATTGTTAACGGCGGAAAAGCCTTAACCTCTGACTCCTTAGCCAGTGTTTTTGC
>JAHHQY010000046.1 GCA_020026115.1 Actinobacillus sp.
TTTATTTTTTAACTAAGAAAAGTTAAAAAAATTTTAAGGGGAGATTTTATGCGATGAACGAAAAGAAGACTCGCGCCGAAAAATGGGAAGCAAAAATTCGGTGCGAAAAAAAACGGCGTAAGCAAAAAGCGCAAACGCCGTGTATCTAAGGAGATATATATGAAAAAAACTTAAATATTTTGTTCAACAAAATTCATTAGCTGATTTTTTGGTAAAGCACCAACTTGAGTGCCTGCAAGTTTACCCTCGTTGAAAACCATTAAAGTTGGAATGCTACGCACGCCAAACTGCGCGGCAACGGCTTGGTTTTCATCAATATTCATTTTCACTACTTTGACTTTATCACCAAACTCTTCGGCTAATTCTTCAAGCATTGGGCTAATCATACGGCAAGGACCGCACCATGGCGCCCAAAAATCTAATAAAACGGGCACGTCGGATTGTAAAACATCACCAGCAAAATTGGCATCGGTTGTATGGAAAACTTGACTCATATTATTGTCCTCTTCGTTGAATTTTGAATATTGTTATGAACTAAAAATTTTTCAGAATAGTAACACAAAATATTCACAGGTTGAACTTATCGCTCTAATTGTTTTTTTCTTAATTACAGTGCATTTAAGTTAAGCACATCGGTCATATCAAAAAGACCGCTTTCTTTTTGTTCCAGCCAAAGGGCGGCACGCACAGCCCCTGTGGCAAAGGTCATACGGCTACTAGCTTTATGGCTAATTTCTACGCGTTCGCCCACATCGGCAAACCAAACGCTATGTTCTCCTACGACGTCAGAGGCGCGAATTGTGGAAAAACCAATTTCTCCTGCTTTGCGTTCGCCAATAATACCGTGTCGCTCAAAAACAGCGTGATCGTTTAAATCTTTCCCCAAAGCTTTGGCAATATGTTCGCCCATACTCAGTGCCGTACCAGAAGGCGCATCTATTTTATGTTTATGATGAGCTTCAATAATTTCAATATCGCAGGTTTCGCCCATCACTTTGGCGGCTTTTTCTAAAAGTTTAAACACAAGGTTAACGCCGACGCTAAAATTAGAGGCAAAAACTACGGCTGTTTTTTCTGCGCATTGTTGAATAAAAGCCTTTTCTTCGGCGCGAAAGCCTGTGGTTCCAAGCACGATTTTTTTTCCATGTTGTGCGCAAAATTGTAAATTTTTTAAAGAATTTTCTGGACGAGTAAAATCAATTAAAACATCAAAATCCGCGCCTTCAAGTTGGGACGTTAAAGGAAGATGGATGCAACCAATACCGGCTAATTCACCGGCATCGCTTCCCACTAAAGAAGAGGAATCACGCACTAAAGCGGTAGTTAATTGACAAAATTTGTGTTCCTGTACCGCTTGAATAAGTTGACGCCCCATACGCCCATTTGCGCCCGCAACAGCAATTTTTAACATAAAGTTCTCCTATTTTTCCGTTTGATCTTCTTCATCGCCAATTACGGCATTAGAAATTTCATCTAAAATATAACGATAAAAACGACTCGCAGCCGTTGGTGTCACTTTTAATTCAATTAAAGTGCTGGCTCGCTGTTTATAGGCTTGGCGTAAAACGGATTGTAAATCTGACCAAGTGCGTGGAAGCGCATATTTTAGGTTGAACATAGCCGCAGCTTGGGCAAATTCTAAATGATGTGGCATTTGGTAGAATTTTTCTTTGACATCTTCACGCACCGGCAACATATCAAAAATTGCCCCGCCATTATTATTGATAACAAAGACAATGCAAGGTTGGCTTTGTTCTTGAAGTAAGGCGAGAGAATTTAAGTCATAAAGTAGAGAGGTATCGCCTAAAATAGCAATTAAAGGGCGCGTACTCCCTGCAGAAACCCCCGCTGCCGTTGCAATTAAGCCATCAATGCCACTTGCGCCACGATTAGTAAAGACACGGCAATCTTCAGGTAATTTGGCAAAGGCATCGGCAAGACGTACAAATAAGCTATTGCCGATAAATAGGTCGCAATTATTAGGTAAAACCTTATCAATATTATAAGCAAGGGAGGCTTCATTTAATCCCGAGCCTAAGTTTTTGTTAATAAAATCACCGCAGAATTTTGAAAGCGCAATAGGTTCTAGTAACCAAGCTTTTTGACGTAATGGCGGGTGAGCCTCAAGCCAAGAGGCAATGTTAGTATTAAAACGCGTCCGCGCATGATGATAAGGATCTAAGGTTTTCGCCCCTTGGCTAATAATCCAATATTCCCCTTGATAGGCTTGTAAAAACTGATTAACGCGTTTACTTACAAAGCCACCGCCAAATTGTAATAAAATATCGGCTTTGAGTAATTTATTACGCACCGTTTCATTGGCTAACCAAATATCCGCAAAAGGTAAAGTAGGCGTAACGTTAGCTTGCACATCGGTAATCACAATCCAGCCCATAACGCTTGCCCATTGGCTAATGCCTTCAGCTTCTTGCTTGCTTAAGCGACCAATTAAAATCACCCCTTGTTTTACGCGCCAAGATTCCCAATCATCATGGGGTTCAATATCAAAGGTTTTGACAGGATGTTTAATCCAAGGCGTTGGATGACTCAGCCAAGAAGCCACTTGTGTAAGCCAAGGATGAGCGGAAACATCCTCATCACTCGCGCCGTATAATGGTTCTGCAAAAGGTACATTGATGTGAATGACCCCAGAAAGCTGACTTTGTTTAAAATAGGCTTGATCTAAACGTGAAAGCAACCAACTTGCGGGAAAATCTGCACTAGGTCGGGGTAAATGTACTTTTGCAACCGGATAATCGGCGAACATGTTTTCTTGTAAAATCGCTTGATTAGCGCCACATTCGACTAATTCTAAAGGGCGATCGGCCGTTAAAATAATTAAAGGCACATTTGTTTGGCGCGCTTCAATAATTGCAGGGTATAAATTCGCTGTGGCAGTACCTGAAGTCACAATAATCGCCACAGGTTCTTGACGAGATTTAGCTAACCCTAAGGCAAAAAAGCCAAGACCACGCTCATCAAAATGAGTATGGCAAACAGCGCGATGTTGGCTTTGTAAATGTACGGCTTCTAAGGTTAAAGGTGTCGAGCGAGAGCCAGGTGCAATACAAAATTGAGTAACGCCGTGGCGCACAAGACTTTCTAAAATAACGCGAGCCCAACAACGGTTAAAAACATTTACTGACATATATCTTCCTTTCTTTTAATTTCTACGGGTAATAATGAAACGAGCCCTAAGGCTTTTCGTTCGATTTCGCGCCATTCATGTTTAGGAATGGAGCCTGCCACAATGCCAGCACCAGCAAAAACTTGAATACGATTTGCGTGAATATTAGCACTACGAATAGCGACGCAAAATTCCGATTTTTCAGCCTGCATTAAGCCTAAAGTACCTGCGTACCAATGACGTTTTTGCGGTTCGGTTTTTGCTAAAAAGGCCATGGCTGCGGCTTTAGGTAAGCCAGCTACCGCAGCGGTTGGATGAATGCGACTTAAGCATTGAGCATCGCCCATTTCAGGTAATAAACAACTTTCAATACTACGCTGTAAGTGCTGAACCTTGCGTAATTTTTTAAGGCGAATTGCGCTGACTTTAAAATCGCTTACCGCACCAAGTAAACTTTGTTGGATATTATCGACAACAAGGGTATTTTCGTGACGATTTTTTTCATCATGTAAAAGCCAATTTCCTTGTAATTCCGTTTCTTTTTCATCGTCACTAACAAAAGCCGTTCCTGCTAAGGCTTCGGTTTTAAGCTGTAAACCTTGACGAGAAAATAAACGCTCAGGCGTTGAGCCGACAAAAGCATTGTCTTTTGTTTCAGCCCATAAAAAGTGAAAACAACCTTGGTTGTATGTTTCACTTTTCGCTAAAAAGGCATAAGGATTAAGTAACGAGCTGGTTTGGAAGGTTTTTCCATTGGCTAAGACAACTTTATTAAATTCACCAAGACGAATGGCTTCGCAGGCTTTTTCCACCCATTGACACCAAGTTTCCTCATCCGCATGCGTCGCCAACGCTTTTTGTAAATAGGGTAAAGGCGGTAAAGGTGCAGATTTTGTGAGCATAGCTAAGGCTTGCTCTAATTGCGCTCGTGCCGAAATTTTGCCCGCGCGACAATCCACAAAAATTTGCACGCAAAGTTGATGATTTTCTTGAGTAAGTAAAATTTTTGGTAAGAAAAAATGATTTTCGCCACTAAATTGCACACCGCCCAATAGAGGATAAGAGGTAGATTGCGTAAAAGATTGCGCTTCTTCAAGCGTAAAAAATTCGCGCACGGCCCCTAAAGCGCCGACTATTTTGTTTTCGTCACGAAAATGGAAATAAAATTGCGGATAGTCAATTTGAGCATTAAGCCAAGGTAATAGCGAGTAGGAAAACGCCTCTTGAGTATGGGAAAAACACATAATAGATTGTGCTTTTTCATCAAAGTTTTGCGCAAAGTTGGCTAAAATGGCCTGTTTTATTGTAAGTAAGCTAACCATATTGAAAATAAATTGTTTTTAATTAAAAAATACGATAAAAATAATCGGCCATTCTAGCGCATTTCCATGTTTTTTTTTACTAAATCTTTAAAGGCTTGCAAAAGAAGAAAAGGAAACCGCTAAGGGCGCTTAAAAATGCAAAAATTTTTTATGAGGTCGCTATGAGAATTTTACAAAAACCAGAAAAACTCGCACAAGTTTGTTACGACATTCGAGGCCCTGTTCATCAAGAAGCGTTACGCTTACAAGCCACTGGCGCAGATATTTTAAAATTAAACATTGGAAATCCTGCGTATTTTGGCTTTGAAACTCCAGCAGAATTATTACCAACATTATTCGAACATCTCCCCACCTCACAAGGTTATTGTGATTCCAAAGGGATTTTAAGCGCCCGTCAAGCTATCGTTGATTACTACCACGCCAAAGGCATTTGCGAACATGATGTGGAAGATGTGTATATTGGTAATGGCGTATCAGAATTGATTTTAATGACAATGCAAGCCTTGCTCAATCAAGGCGATGAAATTTTAATTCCAATGCCAGATTATCCCTTATGGACAGCGGCTGCGAACCTTTCTGGTGGGAAAGTGGTGCATTATTTATGTGATGAAGAAGCAAACTGGTTTCCTGATTTAGCCGATATTAAACGTAAAATTTCGCCTCGTACGAAAGCGATTGTGCTTATCAATCCTAATAACCCAACGGGTGCCGTTTATAGTAAAGCCTTGTTGCAAGACATTGTAGAAATTGCTCGTCAGCATAAATTATTGATTTTAGCCGATGAAATTTATGAAAAAATTCTATATGACGATGCAAAACATCATCATATTGCCGCATTAGCCCCTGATTTACTGACAATTACTTTTAATGGTTTATCGAAAGCCTATCGTGTTTGTGGTTTCCGTCAAGGTTGGATGGTATTAAATGGCCCGAAAACGCACGCAAAAGGTTTTATTGACGCCTTGACGATGTTAGCCTCTATGCGTTTATGCGCTAATCATCCTATGCAACACGCCATTGGCGTGGCTTTACATGGACACCAAAGCATTCATGATTTTGTTTTGCCAGGTGGACGATTATTAGAACAACGTAATAAAGCGGTAGAGTTAATTCGTCGTATTGATGGCTTAAGTGTTGTTGTGCCAAAAGGCGCATTGTATATGTTCCCGAAAATAGATGTGAAAAAATTCAAGCTTCATGATGACGAAAAAATGGCCCTTGATTTATTGCGCCAGCAAAATGTTTTACTGGTGCATGGCACAGGGTTTAACTGGCATAAGCCCGATCATTTCCGCATTGTGACCTTGCCATCGGTGAATGTCATAGATGACGCCTTAACGCGTTTAGCGAAATTCTTAGAAACCTATCAACAATAAGGGCTTCGCACCGAAAAATTGACTTGTGTAGAAAATTTAATCTTTTCATTGAGTTAACTTTAAGCAAAAGACAGGTAAGAAAAAAAATCTTACTTGTCTTTTTTATTTTTCGTTGGAAAATTTTTTAAAAAAGCAAGCAAAATATTTTTATTTTTTTTTGCCTTGAACAGGATCTGGAAACATAAATAAAAATAAGGGATTAGGAAGATATCCACAGAAAAGAGAGATTAAAACTCAAGCGTCGAGGTTAGCTGAGAGCTTTGAAAAGAAAAAAATACTTGTATAATTCACAGAATTTTTAAGAGAGAGGGATGAGATTTATGTTAGTGATTAAACGTGACGGTGCGAAAATGCCTTTTGAAGTCAACCGAATTCGTGTTGCTATTGAAGCGGCAAGTCGCGCTTGTAATGTACATGATGAAGAATTTTGTAAACAAATTAGTGAACAAATTCAACAAGATATTCAAAATAAGCAAATTGAAAGTATGGATATAAGCCATATTCAACAGCTTGTAGAAGAAAAGTTGATGCAAAGTCGCTATCCGCAAATTGCTCGTGCGTACATTGAATACCGTCATGATCGCGATCTCGCCCGTGAAAAACGCAGTAGTTTAACGCGTGAAATTGAAGGCTTAATCGATCAAAGCAATGTGGCTATTTTAAATGAAAATGCCAATAAAGATGCGAAAGTGATCCCAACACAACGTGATCTTTTAGCTGGGATCGTCGCAAAACATTATGCAAAACATTACATTTTGCCAAAAGATATTGTTGAGGCTCACGAAAAAGGCGAAATTCATTATCACGATCTCGATTATTCACCATTTTTCCCAATGTTTAACTGTATGTTGGTGGACTTACAAGGTATGTTCACCCATGGATTTAAAATGGGTAATGCGGAAATTGAAACGCCAAAATCTATTACAACGGCCGCAGCGGTGACCGCTCAAATTATTGCGCAAGTTGCCAGCCATATTTATGGCGGAACAACCATTGATCGCATTGATGAAGTGTTAGCGCCTTTCGTGGAATTAAGTTATCAAAAACATCTTAAAAATGCAGAGCGATTTGAAGTGCCAAATAAAGAAGCCTATGCACAAGCCCTCATTGAAAAAGAATGTTTTGATGCTTTCCAGTCTCTTGAATATGAAGTAAATACATTACATACCGCCAATGGACAAACGCCATTCGTTACTTTTGGTTTTGGTTTAGGAACAAGCTGGCAGGCAAAATTAATTCAAAAATCGATTTTGGAAAATCGTATTCGCGGTTTAGGTAAAAACCATAAAACGCCAGTTTTTCCAAAATTAGTTTTCACGATTAAACGTGGCTTAAATGCAAATCCAACAGATCCTAACTATGATATCAAACAGTTAGCATTAGAATGCGCAACCAAACGTATGTATCCTGATATTTTAAACTACGATCAAGTGGTTAAAGTAACAGGTTCATTTAAAGCGCCAATGGGTTGTCGTAGTTTCTTAAATGTTTATGAAGAAGAGGGACAGGAAATTCATAGCGGACGCAATAATTTAGGCGTAGTAAGTTTAAATTTACCGCGTATTGCGATTGAAGCGAAAGGAAATGAAGCGGAATTTTATCGCATTTTAGACCAACGTTTAGCCGTAGCGAAAAAAGCGTTAATGACACGCATTGCACGTTTAGAAAATACGAAAGCGAAAGTTGCGCCAATTCTTTATATGGAAGGTGCTTGTGGCGTGCGTTTAAATGCAGAAGATCGAGTGGCGGATATTTTCAAAAATGGCCGAGCTTCTATTTCTTTAGGTTACATCGGTATTCATGAAACCTTGTATGCTTTATTTGGCAAACATATTTTTGATAACGAAAGTTTGCGTGAAAAAGGCATCGAAATTGTAAAATATTTAAGCAACGCAACGAAAGAATGGCGCAAAGAAACCGGTTATGCCTTTAGTTTATATTCAACGCCAAGTGAAAACTTATGTGATCGTTTTTGCCGTTTGGATAGTCAACAATTCGGCGTGATTGAAAATGTGACGGACAAAGGTTACTACACCAACAGTTTCCATTTAGACGTGGCGAAAAAAACCAATCCGTTCGATAAAATTGATTTTGAAATGCCTTATCCGCCATTAGCAAGCGGTGGTTTTATTTGTTATGGCGAATTTCCAAATATGCAAAAAAATGTTACCGCTTTGGAAACAGTCTGGGATTATAGTTATGACCGCGTGCCATATTACGGAACCAATACACCGATTGACGAATGTTATGAATGTGGCTTTATGGGCGAATTTGATTGTACGAGCAAAGGTTTTACTTGCCCGAAATGTGGAAATCACGATAGCGAAAAAGTATCTGTTACGCGCCGAGTTTGTGGTTATTTAGGTTCGCCTGATGCGCGTCCATTTAATGCAGGAAAACAAGAAGAAGTTCAACGTCGAGTAAAACATTTATAAGATTATGAATTACTTACAATATTATCCAATTGATGTTGTGAATGGAGAAGGGGTGCGATGCACCCTTTTTGTTAGCGGTTGTGAGCATCGCTGTAAAGGGTGCTACAATCAAAAAAGTTGGTCGCTGGATGCGGGTATTTTTTTTGATGACGCAATGGAAGAGCAAATTATTCGAGATTTAAAAGATGAACGTATTAAACGGCAAGGTTTAACGCTTTCTGGTGGCGACCCTTTTCATCCACAAAATGTCGATCGCCTTTTGCAATTAGTCAAACGGGTAAAAAACGAATGTCCGAAAAAGGATATTTGGGCGTGGACAGGTTACAAATTAGAAGAATTAACCTCGAAGCAACAAGCCTTATTAGAATATATTGATGTATTAATTGATGGAAAGTTTGAACAAGAACTCGCCGATCCAAGTCTCGCCTGGCGAGGTTCAAGCAACCAAATTAT